>RDXD01000028.1 GCA_004292575.1 Bacteroidota bacterium | reverse complement strand
TCTTATTAAGGGGGAAGTGATGAGCGAACAAGGAATAGTCAAAGCAATAGTAGTTGGAGTAATAGTAGCTGTTGTAGGATCGTCAATCCATGTTTTTCATAAAGAAATTAAACAATGTATTGGTTTGGAAGTAGGTTTCTGCCCTCTGACAAATGAGATCACATACGATGGTGGTGGTAGATATAAGGGTGATACTTTAAATGGTAAGCCATATGGTAAAGGGAAATATATTATTGATGGAGCTAACTATGAAGGGGAGTTCAAGAACGGAACATACAATGGTAAAGGCATACTCACCTATGCGAATGGTGATCGCCATGAAGTGGAATGGCAGAATGCTAAAGCGAATGGCAAAGGCGTATATATTTATGCGAATGGCGATCGTTTTGAAGGCGAGTGGAAAGATGGTGGTTACATCAAGGGTGTACAGATATACAAAAATGGCGATCGCTATGAAGGAACTTGGAGCGATGGAAAGCGCAATGGCAAAGGGACTTTTACCTATGCTGATGGTCGGCGTTATGTAGGTGAGTTTCGTGACGACGAAATCAATGGTACAGGGAGCATGACTTACCCTAAAGACAGCAAGATACAAAGCTATGACATAGAAACGCAATGCCATTCGGTATTCCGCAATATCCGCTATATACTCGAAGATGCAGGCTCAAGTTGGGAAAATATCGTAGATGTTACGGTCTTTTTGACAAACATGAAAGACGACTTTCCTACCTACAACCGCCTCTATGCGGAGTATTTCAAGGACAATAAGCCCTGCCGTACTACCATCGAAATCAATGCCTTGCCTACCCCGATAGCTATAGAACTCAAGGTAATTGCCACTTTTTAGCCTAAAAAATCAAGCTATGCAAGAGGAGGATAATGACGAATTTGTGGTACTTTCAGAAGCTGAAAGAGAGGTTTTGGAAGGTACAATAAAGAAATATCTTTTGTTGCAAAACTTTGTAGATAAGGCAGGAAAGCGCGTAAGGTTTTACATGACACAAAAATCTATTTGGATAAATGACAAGCATTTCCTGAAGAAACACCCGCGCCCACGCATCATACACGCGCTTTTGAGGAAAAAAGTTATCCAGCCTCACCACATAGTAGGCTACTGCATACACATCAAAGAGGCGTATCTTACCCAAATATTTGACCTCTTGAACAACGAAAATTGGGAATTGGTCATGCAACTGTCGGGCGTTTGGGTGGATTGCTCGGCACGCGCGGAGGACAAACTTTGATAGCCAAAATACTGATTTTGTATGAATCAACTCCGAATAGCCCTCACAGGGGTAGAGTCAGTAGGTAAAACAACCCTTGCGAATGCCCTCGCACAGCACTATAGCGGGCAAGCCGTCTATGAATTTGCCCGCGAATACTTGGTTGATAAACCCACCTATACCGCCTCTGATGTACTCAAGATAGCCCTTGAGCAAATAAAAAGGCAGGCAGTCGTGCCTACTTGTATGACTTTTTTTGATACAGAGCTTACTGTAATCAAACTTTGGTACGAAACAAAATATCAAACGCCCTTGCCTGCCCACATACAGCAGGCGTACATAGCACAAGCCTTTGATTTGTACCTTCTGCCTTGTCCAGACCTTGCTTGGGAGGCAGACCCACAGCGCGAAATACCTGACAGGCAGGCAAGGTACACACTTTTTGAAAAATATCAAAACACCCTTGAAGCACTCCAACGTCCATATATCGTCATCACAGGACAGGGGCAGGCAAGGGTTTCCCAAGCCATAGAAGCGATTGATGCGCTCATCAATCAAAGGTCTTAACACCCAACACTACCGCGCAAAAAGCAATCTTTCGCCCATTTTTTGTTCGTGGAAAGTACCGTTTTCGTAGGCAAGGTGTCCCGAAACTATCGTATGTGTAAGGCGGGCAGGCAAGGTACTGCCTTCGAGGGGCGACCAGCCACACTTATAATGTAGGCTATCTTTGGTTACTTCTGTCTTGCCTGCCAAATCCACCAGCACCAAATCTGCCCAATACCCTTCGCGGATAAAACCACGCTCGGCTACCTGAAAGCATATCGCAGGGGCGTGGCACATCTTTTCTACTACGCGCTCAAGGGTTATCTTGCCTGCCCTGCTGTGCTGAAGCATCAGCAGTAGCGGGTGCTGTACGAGCGGTAAGCCCGAAGGCGCGTTCCAGTAATTGGCTTGTTTCTCGTCCCAAGTATGTGGCGCGTGGTCTGTGGCTATGATGTCCAAGTGATTGTCAAGCAAGCCTTTCCAAAGTGCGTCTTGGTCTGTGGCAGTTTTGATGGCAGGATTACATTTGATAAGATTGCCGAGCTGGGCATAGTCATCTTTGTTAAAACTCAAATGATGCACGCAAACTTCAGCCGTAATACGTTTATCAGCAAGTGGAATGGTATTGTCAAAAATCTGCACCTCGCCTGCAGTTGTGATGTGCAAGATATGTAGGCGTGTATTGTGTTTTTTAGCCAACGCAATCGCCAAAGAAGACGACTTCAGGCACGCCTCCGCGCTTCGGATTTCGGGGTGCTTTTCAGGAGAAATGTCATCTCCAAATTTATCCTTATAAAGTTGTGTATTTGCCTTTACAGTCGCTTCGTCTTCACAATGCGTAGCAATGAGCATACCTGCATTTTGAAAAACGGCTTCGAGCGTAGAAGGATTATCCACCAGCATATTGCCTGTAGAAGAACCCATGAAGATTTTTAAGCCACAGACATTTTGTGGATTCGTGCGTAAGACTTCTTCCAGATTGTCATTGCCTACACCCATGAAGAACGAATAATTGGCAAGCGATACTTGCGAAGCGCGGGCATATTTATCAGCCAAAAGCACTTGAGTAAGGGCGTTGGGAACAGTATTCGGCATTTCCATGTAACTCGTTACGCCCCCAGCTACCGCCGCCCTACTTTCTGTGAAAAGGTCAGCTTTGTGCGTAAGTCCAGGCTCTCGAAAGTGTACTTGGTCATCTATCACACCGGGTAACAAATGCAACCCTGTGGCATCTATGCGTCTATCGGCAGGCAAGTGTTGTAAATCCGCCCCCATGCGCTGTATCTTGCCATGTTCTATAAAAACGTCTTGCGCCTTGATTTGTCCTTCATTTACAGTGAGCGCGTTGAGTATTAAAATTTTCATGATTTTTTATGTTTTTTTCTGCAAATTATAGTAAAAAAAATAAAAA
>RDXD01000027.1 GCA_004292575.1 Bacteroidota bacterium | reverse complement strand
ATGCACACGGCAACCTACAAGCAGAGTTTGCTGGGGCCGGACGCCCCTTGCTGTGGGTGCCCCAAGCAGGGGGCCCTTGCCAAGAACTGCCCGGCAACCGGGTAGGCCTAGGGGGATACTCCATCCACGAAAAGCATTTTGAAGTTCAGCACTGGGGGGTGCCACCAGGGCAGGCATTGTATTTGTTTAGTGATGGAATTACAGACCAGTTTGGGGGCGAACACAAACGGAAGTTTTCGAAAAAGCGATTGGCCGACCTGCTTGCCGAGGTAGCACACCTGCCTTGCCAAGTGCCCCAGCAGTTGCCGCGGCATTATTTTGCTCATCTTTATGCCGCATTGCAATGAGAATAATTGGAGGAGACTTGGGCGGACGAAAAATAGCACCGCCTGCTAAAATGCCCTACACCCGCCCAACTACCGATGTTGCTAAGGAAGGGCTGTTTAATATTTTGCAGAATCAGGTTGATTTTGAAGGCATTGCCACGCTAGACCTTTTTGGCGGCACAGGCGCCATAAGCTACGAGCTGGCCAGCCGCGGTGCAACGGCACTTACCATTGTTGAGAAAGACCCGGTTATGTTTCAATTTATTAAAAGCAATATTGAAAAACTGGGCATCGCTGGTGCTATCTTACTTAAGGCAGATGTGTTTAAATTTTTGCAAACGGCTAGCGAGACCTACGATTTTATTTTTGCCGGGCCGCCTTACGCACTTAATACCATCGACGATTTGCCGAAACTGATTTTGGAGAAGCAGCTTTTAGCGCCCGATGGTCTTTTTGTACTAGAGCACACTCCCCGCAACCAATACGCTGCATTCAAAGGCTTTGTAAAGCAGCGTCACTACGGCACCACCGTGTTTTCTTTTTTTGAGGCCGTTTAGAAACGGTCATTTAAGCTTTTCAAAAGTGGTTTTACTTCTATTGCATGACAAAACAAGCCGCACGCACTTACTTTCTTCAACAGCGCATGGCCCTTACGCTGCCGCAACAACATGCGCTTATGGCTGCCATGTTAGGGCAGTTTGAGCAATTGCCTATTGAGGGCGCATGTAGCATGGTGCTCAGCTACCGGTCGCTGGCAAAGCGCCATGAGGTGCCGGTAGCATTTTTTGAAGCCGCCTTGTCAGACCGCTTTCCGGAGGCGCAAATCTGTTACCCAGCTGCCAACTTTGACACCGGTAGCATGCAAGCCTACCTCGATGATGACGCTACAGTATGGCAAACTGTGCGCTTTGGTATTGAACAACCCATTGCCGGCCAAACCATTGATGCCGAAAGATTGGACCTGATTTTTGTGCCATTGCTGGCCTTTGACAAGCAGGGTAACCGCGTGGGCTACGGCAAAGGCTTTTACGACCAATATCTGGCCACTTGCCGTCCAAATGTTATAACTGTTGGTTTTTCTTTTTTTGAATCACTGCCCGCTGTGCTCGATATACAAGCACACGACGTACCTTTAAAGTATTGTGTAACCCCACAAGCCCTTTATGAATTTTAACTACCTCGAAAAAGGTATACGCATATTGCTGCTCCCCATAAGTGCGCTGGTTGGCATCTACATTAGCTTGCGCAATTTTTTCTACAACCGTGGGTGGCTTTCTAGTACCCCATTTAATTTTCCGCTGGTGGCTGTGGGCAACCTTAGCGTGGGCGGTACTGGCAAAAGCCCCATGGTAGAATATTTACTGCGGTTACTACTGCCGCAATACCAAGTTGGCACCATTAGCCGCGGCTACAAACGCAAAACCAAAGGCTACCTGCTTGCCAATCCAGATACCACCGCTTTAGAGATTGGTGATGAGCCCATGCAGTTCTATCGAAAGTTTCCAAACGTGGGGGTAGCGGTGGGCGAGCAGCGATTAGAAGCCATTCCGCAATTGCTTCACGATTTGCCGCAAACCGACGTCATTGTGTTAGACGATGCCTTTCAGCACCGGGCCATTACTGCCGGCTTAAACATTTTACTTACAGACTATAGCAATCCTTTCTGGCACGATTGGTACCTGCCTACGGGTGAGCTGCGCGACAATCGGCATAGTGCCAAGCGGGCCCAAATTATTGTGGTTACCAAGTGCCCGCCGCACCTAACCCAGCAGCAAAAGATGGAGATGCTGCGCCAAATGGCCCCAAACGGCAGCCAACACGTTTTTTTTACTGCCATTGCCTATGGTGTGCCGTACCATCTTATAACCAAACAATGCTTTGAGCTGCACCAAAATCTGGAGCTGCTGTTGGTATGCGGTATTGCCAATCCCCAACCCCTAAAGGCCTACCTGGAACTGAAAACGGCTTCTTACATCGAAAAAACATTTCGCGACCACCACATCTTTACCATCGACGACTGGAACGAGATAGATGCCCGATTTAGAACGTTGGGTGGTAAAGACAGCATCATCTTAACTACCGAAAAAGATGCCGTAAGGCTCTTGAAATTTGCCGATTTGCTTCAGCATCTGCCCGTTTATGTGCTGCCCATTGAACACCAATTCTTGTTTAATGAAGGGCCCGATTTTGACGCCGCTGTATTAAATTTTATAAACAATTTTGCCAATAACTCCACCATGGGTAAAACGTTGCCCATCTCCAACTAAACCCATTGCCCTAAACCATGCCGAAAAATCAACCCCACCAGCACAAAACCATCACCCAGGCCAAGGGTAAGCTCGATATTACCCGTTCGGGAATGGGCTATGTAATTACCGACGATGACGGTGAAGACGTTTTGGTACGCCCCAGCGATTTTAACCGGGCCTTTAACGGCGATACAGTTAGGCTGCGTATTACCCGCGAGGCCATGCGTGGCAAAAAGCGCGAAGGCGTGGTAACGGACGTGCTACACCGCAAGCAGCTTGACTTTATTGGCCGATTGCGTGGCCACGCTGGCCGATGGCTGTTTTTGCCCGACAGCGAAAAGCCCATGCCACATTTTATACTGCATCAAAACCCACCCGTAGTCGTGGACGAAGACCAAAAAGTACTGGTGCGTTTTCTGCGCTGGGAAAAAGACGACCGACGTCCGGTGGGGCAGTTTTTAGAGTTGCTGGCGCCAGAAGACATGAGCAATTTGGCCATGAAAGATATTCTTCTCGAAAAAGGATTTTCGCTAAGCTTCACAGAGGAGGCACTCGAAGATGCAGAGCGGATGCCGGAAACCATATCGGCCGAGGAGCTTAAAAAAC
>RDXD01000427.1 GCA_004292575.1 Bacteroidota bacterium | reverse complement strand
AAATGGGGCTATAAAAAAAGCATTGTCTATGGCTTACTGTTTAGTGCCATGGGTGCTGGTGCCATGATAGTGGCGGTAAATGCCAACACATTTACGGGCATGTTGTTTGGACTTTTTATAGTGGCGTTGGGCTTTTCGCTACAGCAAACGGCCGCAAATCCGTTTGCCATTGCGTTGGGCGATCCCAGCACAGGCAGTGCCCGGGTAAACTTAGGCGGTAGTATTAATTCGTTTGGCACCACCGTAGGGCCGTTGCTTATTGGTGTGGCACTTTTTGGAAGCGCGGCCGACATTACCGATGAACAGATTGCCGCCCTGCCATTAACCCAGGTATTGGTGCTGTACACTTGTGTGGGCGGACTTTTTTTGGCGGCTGCTGCACTGTTTCATTTTTCTAAGAAAGTGCCTGCCGGCATTAGCGCCGAAAAACAAGAGCCAGCGAACAAAGCACTCTACGCGTTGCTTATCATAACCGGACTGCTTATTGTAACATTTACGCCCGTGTTTAGCAGCTACACCACACCCGAGGCGAAAAAAATAGAGGCCATTGGTGCCAATATGGGTGCTTTACAGCGTCAAGCTGACTCAACAAGCACCTTGTTAAAGACTGATAACTCCCCGGCTTTGGTTAGTGCAAAAACAGCCATCATCGCCCAAATTGACACGCAGAAAGCCGAACTTAATGCCCTTCAGCAACCTTTGGAAGCTTATAGAATGAAGTGGTTGACGGCAGCATTGCTTGTTATTGTATTGGGTTTATTGGTTTCTAACCAAGTTGCCAAGAAAAATAGCGAGGGTTGGGGTGCCATGAAGTATCCTCAACTGGTGTTGGGCATGTTGGCCATATTTGTATATGTAGGTGTTGAAGTAGCCATTGGTAGCAATTTGGGCGAGCTTTTGAAACAGCCACAGTTTGGCGGCTATCAATCGTCTCAAATAGCACCTTTTATAACCATGTACTGGGGAGGTCTTATGATTGGCCGTTGGGCAGGAGCAATTTCTGTATTTAACCCATCAAAAGGGTTAAAGAAACTGCTGCTGATGGTAGTACCCATAGTGGCTTTTGGCGTAGTGATAGGCGTAAACACCATTGCCAAAAAGGACATGTCGCCATTATACATGTATATTGTATGTGTGTTTATACAAATTGGGGCTTTCTACTTTAGTGGCGATAACCCTGCCAAAACCTTGATGGTGTTTTCGGTTTTGGGTGTAGCCGGCATGGGGGTGGGTCTTTTTACCGAAGGCATCGTTTCGGTTTATGCCTTCCTTACCGGTGGCTTGTTCTGTTCCATTATGTGGCCTTGTATTTTCTCTTTATCGGTAGCAGGGTTGGGGAAATATACCACGCAAGGCGCGGCATTTTTGGTAATGATGATATTGGGCGGCAGTATTATTCCACCTATCCAAGGTAAGTTAGCGGACCTATTACAGACCACCAATCCTGCAGAAGCGGGATTCGGTATCCACAATTCTTATTGGATAGCACTGCTTAGCTTTGTTTATTTGGCGTTTTTTGCCTTTAAAGTAAAGGGTATTTTAAAAGCACAAGGCATCGACTACGATTCCGTTGAAAGCAGTGGTGGCCACTAATTCGAAATTTTTAAGCCTTTTTTTAAACCAACTTGAATATGCTTAGCACATCTTCAAACCCCCTTCAACCACAGTATGCGCTGGGTATTGATATTGGTGGAACCAATACAAAATTCGGCATTGTAAACACCAGAGGCGACATTTTTTATCGTGGGGCCATCAGCACACGGAAGCACGAAGACGTGGAGGCGTTTATCGATGATTTGTACGAGGCCACCTTGCCTGCTATAGCCAGCATTGGCGGACCTTCGGAAATATTGGGCATTGGCGTAGGAGCCCCCAACGGCAATTATTACAAGGGCACAGTAGAGTACGCCCCTAACCTGGGGTGGAAGGGCGTGGTGCCGTTGGCGGAAATGATGAGTAAAAAATTTGGCCTCCCTACCTCGCTAACCAACGATGCTAACGCGGCAGCCGTAGGCGAAATGATGTATGGCGCCGCCCGGGGTATGCGCAATTTTATTATGATTACATTGGGCACTGGTGTGGGCAGCGGTATTGTAGTTAATGGACAATTGGTGTATGGCAGCGATGGTTTTGCAGGAGAATTGGGACATAACATTATAGTGCCAGGGGGCCGCTTGCACTGGGGTACAGGAGCCCGCGGCTCGCTTGAAACTTATGCTAGCGCCACGGGTATAAAGCTAACTGCCCTTGAACTGCTGGAACAACGTCCTGATGCCCAGAGCTTGATGCGTGAGTTTAGCGCCGATGCACTCGACAGCAGCAAAGTTTACGACTGTGCCATGCAAGGCGACGCCCTTGCCAAACAGGTGTTTGAAAAAACGGGTGAAATATTAGGCTTGGCCTTGGCTAATTTTGTAATGTTTAGCTCGCCCGAGGCCATTATTTTGTTTGGCGGCCCCACTAAGGCGGGCGATTTATTGCTCAATCCGGTGCGCCAAAGCATGGAAGCCAACCTGATACCGATATTTAAAGGGAAGGTGAAACTGTTGTTTAGCCTGCTAAGCGAGAGTGATGCCGCTATTTTAGGTGCCAGTGCATTGGTGTGGGAAACCAAACCTTGAAGGACGCGTTGACACATCCGTGGCGTTTTTCGCTCGAGCAAGAATTGCAAACAATGGTGCGTTGCCACAGCTATGGCCTTCGGGTTATTACTTACTGCGCACACTAAAAACTGCCGGCACCGGCCGCTGCCCTTCTTTATCGGAAACGGTGATGGTGGGCTTGCCTTTTATAAGCATGCAGCTGCTGCCGCCGCCATCAAGGTTAAGGCCTTCAACGCAGCCCAACTCTACAAGCAACTGGGCGGCTTGCGCCAAAGTAGCACCCTCGGCAGTGCCCGGGTGGCGTCCTTCAATGGCCATAACAATCAAGTTATTTTGGGCAGTATAGCCCATTATGGTGCGGGGGTGTTTGTCACGCAGACCGGTTACAAACATGTGTTCCTGCTGATTGGTAATGTTTATTTTGCCCGCCTGCACCAACATGGGCCCGCCACCTATGGCTGTTTTTACACTCCACCGTCGGGCTTTGGTGCCCGGCATTTGTGCCAAAACGTCTTTAATAGCTGGTTTGCTACTTGGCCCTTTGGCTACGCTTGGTGCTGAAAACTGATATGCATAGGGCTTTGTAGAATCTGTGAACACCCATGCCACATCGGCCCGGCCGCGCCTGTCAATGCCAATGGCCGAACGGGTAACGTAATGGTAGCCATTAGGGGTGGTAGGTACTGCTGTCACGTTGTAGGCCTTAATTTTTCCGGCGTCCACAACAATGTTCAAATTGCGGTTGTCGGCAAAGCTGAAGAAAGTGCCATTTACTACCAAAAGGGGTTGGGCTAAAATGCTATCGTAGTAGGCGCTTGGCGTGTGTCGTTTGCCATCGGGGGTGGTGTTGGCAGCACAGGTAAGGTGGTGCTGGTTTAAATCTACTTCGGCATACCAAGCAATGTTTGGACGACCGCCAAGGGTGTCGGTGGTTTTAAACACATGAAAGCCAGCAGGCAAGGGTGCAAACAAATGGTCCATGGATTGCCATTGGGTTTGTGCAAAAGCACTGCACCAAATGCTAATTGACACCAGCGTGCCAGTAAGTTTGTAGGCAGTTTGCAAAAGCATAACCTTAAAAATTTGCTTGCAACTCAAGTTGACCCTCGGCTTTTTCTTGTTGCCAGAGTCGTTGGCCATAGCCGGGAAACACATGTTTTTGGCTGCGGTAGCTGCTGCGCACCAGCGGACCGCTTTCCACATAGTCAAACCCCATTTCGTAGCCTATTTGGCGCAATTCGGCAAATTCATCGGGGTGCCAAAAGCGGTCCACGGGTAGGTGTTTGGCCGTTGGCTGTAAATATTGACCAATTGTAATAACGTCCACATTGCTAAAGCGAAGGTCTTCCATGGTTTGCACCACTTCTTCCATGCGCTCGCCCAGGCCAAGCATAATGCCGCTTTTGGTGCGCATGCCGGCCAGTTTTAGGGTACGCAACACTTCCATACTACGCCAATATTTGGCTTGAATGCGTACCTGTTTGGTAAGGCGTTCTACGGTTTCTATGTTGTGGCTCACCATTTCGGGCCCAGCACTGGCCACCAGCAAAATTTGTTCCTTTATTCCCCTAAAGTCCGGTATCAGCGTTTCTAAAGTGGTGGTTGGGTTTAGCGTTTTAACGGCTTTAATTGTATTGAACCATACCGTGCTACCCCCGTCTTTTAGCTCGTCGCGATCTACGCTTGTCAGCACCGCATGTTTCACCTTCATCAAATGAATGGCTTCGGCTACACGTTGGGGTTCGTCCCAATCCACGGGGTCCGGTCGGCCTGTGGCCACGGCACAAAAGCCGCAGCTGCGGGTACAGGTATTGCCCAAAATCATAAATGTAGCAGTGCCTTCGCCCCAGCACTCGCCCATGTTAGGACAGTTGCCACTTTCGCAAATGGTGTGCAACTTATGTGTGTCAACTAAGCCTCTTACATGGCGGTAGTTTTCGCCGGTGGGCAATTTTACCCGCAACCAGCTGGGCTTTTTTGCCTTTGTGTCTGTCAAAATGGGGCTTACGGTTCCGCAACTCATAAAATATCAAATTGCCCAAAAAGGGCGTTTCAAAAAGGGTTATAATTTATTTCAGTCTTCGGTTTTTAGTTTTTGGCTATTTCCTTCTTCCAAAATCGAAGGCAATAAAAACGTTAGCAAAAAACCGTCGTTCTTCATTTAACAACATTATGGGCATTTTGCTCAAATAGTATTCCACATTTATGCCAGCCTCTATAGCGCTAATAAACTCGTTATATCTGCCATAGTCGAACCGCAGGGCACCGCGGGCATGTAGGCCCGGTCTTATTTTTATTTCACCAAAGCCTTTTAAAACGCCCGATCCGCCTTCCAGAGCAGCAGGGTCTAAAAATAGGGAGTCGTTTCGGCTATTGTTGCCCTGCCATCTAATGGAGTTGTCTGCACGATTTAGGGGATCGGTTATGTCCACGTAGTAGGGCTTTAAAAGACCCAGCGAAACACCGCCCGCATATACTGCCGACACCGCCACACCGTTACGATTGCCTTTGCCGCCAATAAGGTAGCTTTGGCCAACGCCCAACTTCATAAAGTAAAAGTTGTTTTGCTTGCCATAAATGAGTGGCCTGTTTAAGAAAAACCCGGTTCCATTGGTCTTTGTAATGCGTTGCTCCTTGGGTGATTTGCGCTCTCCAATTTCAAGGCTAAACAAGTTGGTCACATTTACAGTTTTGTGGATGCCTTTTTCGTAAAACACGCCCCAGCCATCGTTATACAGCCTGCCGCCGTAAATATTCTGTTTTTCGTAAATGAGGGCGCCTTCCTCTTCTTGCTTTATTAATTGATTGATGCGCTCTTTTTTGGCAGCTTGTTTTTCGCGTTTTTCCTCTTTTTTCGCCGATGCGGGCCCTTGCGCGGCAGCCCTATGCAGCAGCAAACTCAGTAGCACTGCGCCCACCATAAACACCCTATCCAATTTATTAATCATGAAAATATGATTGAGATGTTAGAATTTAGCTCAAAAATACGGTATGACTGCTTCACTCGAATACAAAGGTGCACTTAGGTGCGAAGCTTTGCACTTACAAAGCGCCACCACACTTGAAACCGATGCGCCTACAGATAACCGCGGCAAGGGCGAAAGGTTTTCGCCAACCGACCTTACCTGCACCAGTTTGGCCGCTTGCCTGCTTACAACCATGGCCATAAAAGCTACAGACATGGGCATTGAGCTGGCTGGGGCTACGGCCTCGGTGCAAAAACAGATGAGCACAGACGCGCCGCGCCGCATAGTGGCCGTGGTAGTAAACGTACTACTGCCCCAATTAAGTATTTCTGACACCGACAAAGCCATATTAGAGTCGGTAGGCCGTCACTGCCCGGTGGCACGCAGCCTGCACCCCAATGTAGATCAGGGCATCAGTTTTGCATGGGCCTAGTTGCCGGGGAAGTGGCGCTTTTGCCTCGGCCTTACATGTGGTGTATAAGAAGCGCTGGATTTCAATAGATGCTTGCGCAACTATACCGCTACGTTAAAGTCGCGCAGTGCATCGTTGAGGCTGGTTTTTAAATCGGTGCTGGGCTTGCGTTGTCCAATAATAAGGGCACAGCTAACGCCGTAGTTGCCGGCGGCAAAGGTTTTGGTATAGCTGCCGGGTATAACCACGCTGCGGGCAGGTACACGACCAGTGTACTCCACTGGGGTTGAACCGCTTACATCAATTATTTTGGTGCTTTGCGTTAGTACCACATTGGCCCCCAATACGGCTTCTTTTTCCACCAGCACACCCTCTACCACAATGCAGCGGCTACCTATAAAGCACCCATCTTCTACAATTACGGGGCTTGCCTGCAACGGCTCAAGCACTCCGCCTATGCCCACGCCGCCGCTTAGGTGTACATGTTTGCCTATCTGTGCGCAGCTGCCTACTGTGGCCCAAGTATCCACCATGGTGCCTTCGTCCACGTATGCGCCAATGTTTACGTAACTGGGCATTAAAACCACATTTTTAGCCAGGTAAGCCCCATACCTGGCAATGGCGTGTGGCACAGCCCTTACGCCCAGCGCCGCATAGCCGCTTTTCAGCTTCATTTTGTCGTAGAATTCAAAGGGCGGCAGGCTATGGGTTTCCATTTGCCGTATGGCAAAATACATTAGTATGGCTTGCTTTACCCACTCGTTTACCTGCCACCCATTTGGGGTGGGCTCGGCGGTGCGAAGCTCGCCTTTATCAACCGCCTCTAGCACCGCTTCTACCGCTTGCGCATAAATGGGTTGTTGTAAAAGGGCTCGGTTGCTCCAGGCTTCGGCTATTAGCGTTTGCATATTTTATGTTTTTTTAGGGTTAGATGTTATGAATGCCCATGCTTAATATTAATATTGGCATGCCCATACAAATATTATGTGGTTTGGGCTGGCAAATATCTTGTATGCCAGCTTAGTAAAATCAGTTTGTTTGACCTTTGCGTTGGCTAAATGGCACGAGGCTGGCCGAATTTTCTAGTACTTTCACGGGCTAAACGCTGTAAATGAATATTGGCTTCGACGCGAAACGGGCTTATCACAACCATACTGGGCTGGGCCATTATAGCCGTTCTTTAATTGGTGCATTAGCGGCGCTGTACCCTCAACACCAGTACTGGCTGTTTAATCCCAAAAAAAACGGGCATTATGCATTTGATGAGCCCAACGTGCGGCAGGTTTTGCCGGTAAAGCCGCTTCATAAAGCACTGCCCTGGGCATGGCGCAGCAAGTGGATGGTGGGGCAAATGCGCGGTCTGCACTTAGATCTTTACCACGGCCTAAGCCATGAAATACCGCAGGGAATTGAAAATACCGGCATCAAAACGGTAGTCACCATACACGATTTGATTCATGAGCGATACCCACACCAATACAAAGCCCTTGATGTACGCATATACCGCCAAAAGTTTAGGCACGCTTGCCGACATGCAAACGCCATTATAGCCACCAGCCAACAAACCAAGGAAGACATTGTGGCACTGTATGGTGTGGACGCCCATAAAATTTGGGTGTGTTACCAAAGCTGTAACCCCATGTTTGAAACCCCGGCAAGCGCCCACCAAAAAGCCAGCTTGCGAGAACGGTACCAGCTGCCTGAGCAGTATTTTTTGAGTGTGGGCAGCATAATTGAGCGCAAAAACCTGTTGTTGATTTGCGAGGCCATGGCTAGCCTGGGAAATAAGTTATTGATACCGCTGGTGGTGATAGGGCAGGGCACTGGCCAATACGCACAACGGGTGAAGCAATACATTGCCCAAGCTGGCCTTGGCCATAAGGTGCTGTTTTTGAACGAGGGTGGTGGGGCAGGGTGGGCAAAGTCCGTCCATTTGCCAAGCCAGCATTTGCCTGCCCTGTACCAAATGGCTACCGCACTTATTTACCCCTCGGTGTACGAAGGGTTTGGCATCCCCATTTTGGAGGCCATGCATAGTGGCCTGCCCGTAATAGCCTCTAATGCCAGCTGCCTGCCAGAGGTAGGTGGCCCAGCGGCGCGTTATGTTAATTGGCAAAACCCTGATGAGTTGGCAGCTGCTATGCTTGAACTGGCCACCCAACCCACGCTGCGCCAGCAAATGGCTGTGGCCGGCTTGGTGCAAGCCCAAAACTTTAGCCGCCAGCGCTGTGCCGAAGGAGTAATGGCGGTTTACGGCCAGCTATTGCCGCAGGCGGAATATTAGTATTTCGTTTGCATGGCACTGACGCTAAATCAAAAAATTATTGGTGAAATTTTGTATAATAGTTGATGTTTACTCAGCCAACGCGAACTGAAGCTTGGATGTGTACATAGTTGAATTTTGCTTGTTCAACCCCACTTGCCAGCAGCACCCATGTTGCCTGTAAGTCTAGACGACGCCCAAATTTCACAGTTTTGCCTAAAAGGTTTTAAATTTATCAAAAGGTAAAATGAAACACCCAAAATATAATTATCGGTCGGAAAGTTCGCTACAACTCTATGAGTTCATAAGTGAAGGACCAAAAGGACTAGTAAAGAAGATGGTTATTTACACAGAAACAACAACCGAAAATGTTTATAATCTAGGTTTTGGAGACTATGACGACAGTACTAATGGGATTAATGATTTGAGTGTTACGAATAACGGCGATAGCCTTAAAGTTTTGGCAAGAGTTGCTTCGACTTTGTATGCCTTTACTGAGAGACACTCGAGTGCTTGGATTTTAGCAACAGGAAGCACATCAGTTAGAACAAGGCTTCACAGAATGGGAATAACGAATAATTTGATAGAAATTGAAGATGATTTTATAATTGTGGGATATACAAAAAATCAAGAGTGGGAAAAGTTTGTTGTAGGCGAAGACTATGAAGCATTTTTGTTAACAAAAAAAAGAAAAAACTAAGTTATGACAGTGGAAGAAACAATAGAAAAATTAAACAAATCTAAAGTTCCAATTATTGTAATCGACAAAAAGCTTGAACGTTTTAAGGGACAAAATTTATTCCCTGAAAAATTGAAAAGGGCTAACGAAATATTGGCTAAAACAGGACTGCCTAAACTGACCAACTAGACGAAAACCTAAAGCCAACAAGGGGTTTCGTACAAGTTGGGCAGACGGAATGCCAATTCCCAACCTGCATAAAGCCCTTAGCGTTTGGCGCTCGTACTACTTGTCCTGTAAGAAGTCCGAAATTGTTATGATTGCGGCTTCACCAAATTTGGTCATATTTAATAAGTTTTTATCACCTGTTAGTAAGAGGACTGCGTTTCCGTCAATCGAAAGGGACAGTAAAAAGTTGTCTTTAGGGTCTCTGCAAACATTGATTTTACTCTGAACTTTCACAACGTCAGCGTATTCGTCAATGGTTTCAAGTATTTCCTCAATGTCAGCAGCCGAAAAGAAACGCCTGAATTTTGGTCTCCTTGCAGCTGGCAAAAATTAGTCAAGTAACGCTTGGCTTAGTGCGGTACCGTTAACGACATCTATTGCCGCCGTTTTTTCCTGAACGGAGTAGAGTGGCCTTGCAGCTTTAACAAAAACGACGCCTGTGGTTTGGCTTGTAATGCCCTCCTAGCGGCGCCGACCCATCAAAAAAACGGGTGGAGGGTCTGTTTGGCCTTTCGGCATTGGCCTGTTGGCGCATGTGCCGCACAGGTTAAAACCCAAGTGAACCGGTAAAACTTTTGTTGGGAAATGGCATTTCAGAGAAATGCCTTGCCATGAATGGGCAAAAAAATGCCAGGCTACTCACATCGCACCGCTACAACCACCTACCCTTGCTACCTTCCGGTCCTGGGGGAGTTCAGCAGGAGCTGGCCGTGTAAGACCTGGCGCTGCAAATGTAGGGGACTATGGCTTGTGATACACAGTTTGGGAAAAACTTTTATAAGGCTAGGCTAACGAGGTGGCGTTATAAAGCTATGGCTGTTAATTTCAGTAAGGCCCAAAAGCTCATCACTTCTACCGCCAAAGGCTCTGAAGTAAAAAAGTATAAGATATTGATTTTCAGCATCCCACGTGTTTCCCTCTGTTGGCTGCTGGGTAAGGGCCGAAAGTGGCTGTTGGCTTCCTTTTACAAAATAGGCGTAATTGTAATAGCCGTTTTTGAGGCGTAGGGTTAGGCTGTAGGCATTTATTTCGGGGTTCCATTGCATCCGGTTTTTCTCGTTAAACTGGTAGTTGGTGAGTTCGCCAGCCAAATAGATATCCTTTTGAGCAAAGACCTGTGGATTGCCCGGCAAAAAGGTAAAGTGCACATTGCCGTAATCGGTTTGCCACCAAGGATTGATGTTTTCGTCGGTGCTTACAACGTATTGCCCGTTTAAATCGCGAAAGAAAAGGTAGCGCATGGAACTGCGTATGCTGTCGGGTACGGGGTACACATCGTAGTTATTGGCTTTGTAGTCAATGCTGCGCACCCTATCGCTTTGCAGTCTAAAGCTGCGCAAATCGAGCCAGCGCCATTCCTTGCCGCCCTCAAACACAAGGTTCTCTTCGTTGCTATACTCATACACCTTGCCGCGTATAAAGGTGGGTGTGGTGGCGCTTTGTGCAGTTTGCCAGTTGTAGTTTTGCAACACCACCAGCTTTATTTGCTGTTGCGGATTAAATACATCCAAATTGGCCAAATTTACATTGGTTACAATTTTTTGGTGGGTTCTAAATAAGTTGGGGCTAAACGGTTGTAGCACCTGACCGGCTATTTTAACACGTTCTTGGTATATAAGTAGTTTCCGGCTAAAGAGCAGCCGGCTGGTATCGCCATTTTCAAAAACCTTTAGCAGGTAGTTGCCGCTGCGGCTTGGCATGCTGTTTTGCTGGGGCAGGTTTATTTGGTAATGGGTGTATCGGGTAAAGGCTACGCTGCTGGGCCGGTATTGGGTAATGCGGCTCTGGGTAAAGCCTTTAATGTAGTCCATGGGGCTAAGCGGGCAGGCCGACCAATCGGCATTGCGTAGCTCGTAGGTGTAGGAGTATGCTTTTGATATGGTTTGTAGGTCGTCAAAGTGCAGCTCTATGGCATCGGGTGTGCCCAAGGGAATGGCCGCCAGCGAAATTTGATTGCCGGACTTGAAGAGTTTAATGCTTTTGATGTTGGGGTTGCGCACTTCATCGGGCTGTGCAACCAGGGCAGTGGTGGCCCAGCAAAGCAACAGCGGCAAAAAGTGGCGGTACGCGGCAATGCATGTCATGGTGCAAAGAACGCAAATTTGCGCCATTGCATGGCTTTGTTTTGTGGGCCCGCGCATGGGCGGCGGGTGGCAGCAGGCCCTGGCTATGCACTACCGCCTAAGGGCTGCGCAATGGACAATGGTACCCCGCACCCCGCAGGGGAAGGCGTACCGAGGACAGTGCGAACTGAGGCTAAACAAGGCGATGCGGCCCATAGCCCCAATTACCCACTGCTTTTACCTTTCTTTGATGAAAATTTCGGCATTTTGAATTTTCCGCTTTTTGTAGCCCGGCGCATCATTTTCAACACACAGCCTTCGTTTTCGCGGTTCATTATTCGCATGGCCATGGCAGCCACTGCCATTAGTGTGGCAGCCATGATTGTAACGCTTTGTATGGTGAACGGTTTTCAGCGGGCGGTATCGGAAAAGGTGTTTAGCTTTTGGGGGCACGTGCGGGTGCAATCGCTAGAGCCACTGCGAAGCACGGTAAGCGAGGAGGTAGGTTTTGCCAGCAGCGATAGCATTGCTGCGCTGGTGGAAAAAACGCCTCATTTGTCTCATTATCAGTCGTTTGCAGTAAAAAGCGTTGTGCTGCGTACTGCTGGAAACTTTGAAGGCATTTTGCTAAAAGGCGTTGATGAGCGCTTTGATAAGCATCCGTTTGGATTTATGGTGGAGGGGCGCAGCATTAACTTTGGTAGTGGTGGCTACAGTAATGATGTGCTGCTGAGTAGGGAAATGGCCGCCCGCCTGCAAGTGAAACCCGGCGATACATTGCAGTGCTTATTTGTGCGCAACGCAGCCGATATGCGTACCCGACCACTGGTGGTGTCGGGGCTGTTTCATACAGGCGTGGATGAATATGATAACAATTTTGCATTGGCCGATTTGCGCTTTTTGCGCCGGCTGAACCTATGGGATAGCACCCAAATTGGTGGCTACGAGCTGTGGCTTGACCAGCCCAAACGCATGGATACACTGGCCAAGCAACTAAGCCGGGCTTTGCCGCAGGGGCTGGAGGCAAGGAGCATAAGGGCATTGTACCCCAACGTGTTTGATTGGCTGGGCATACAAGATCAAACCAAACTAATTGTGGTGGTGGTAATGACGGTGGTGGCCACCATAAACCTGATTACCTGCCTGCTGATACTGGTGATGGAACGCACCCGCATGGTAGGCGCACTAAAGGCCATGGGATTGGGCAACGGTGGCGTGCAGGCCATTTTTTGGTACTACGCCGGCTGGATAGCCTTGATGGGCACGGGGCTGGGCCTGGCTGTGGGTTTGGGTATTTGCTGGCTGCAAATGGCTACCGGTATTATTAAAATGGATGAAAGCACCTATTTTGTACGCACGGTGCCGGTGCATATTATTTGGTGGCAAATAGCGGTGGTGGTGCTGGCCGCGGTGGCCAGTTGCCTGCTTTGGCTGCGCTTGCCGCTGCTGTATGTAAATAAGATTAGCCCGGTAAAGGCAGCAGGGTTTAAGTAGCTATGGCAAAGGTTTTGGAGCGTGCCGAAACGCAAAATGCTTTTGCATGAGGTAGCTAAAGATAACCACAACTACGGTGTTGATGATTTGGGCAATGGTAGGATAAATGTGCAGGGCTTCTACCATGACTTTTAGATTAAAGTAATTGAGCGCCACCGAGCCCGCGGCTGTGCCAAAATACCGCACCAGTTGGTGGCGACCGCGCAGGGCGCTGCCGGTAAATACTACATTGCGGCTAAGATAAAACCCCAAGGGAAACGTAACGATAAACGACAAAAACATGGCGGCTATATGTGGCTCAAACGCCATAAAGGGCAGATGGACCACCTGTTTTTTAAATAGGAAATTGTAAGCCACATAAAAAACGCCGATGCCCAATATGGTGTTGCCGCCACCGCAGGCTGCGTACCTAAAGGTTTGCAGTGGCATAAAGCGCCGAAACATCGGATAAGTGAGGTTGAGGATATGGTGGATGAAGCGGGAAAGCATGGTGTAGAAGGGTTGCTGCTTTGGCACACAGCCCATTATTAAAAACAGCATTGATTATAAAAGGTGGCAAAGGTAAATGGATTGCAATACTTTTGCGCCCTGTGAAAAATGCCCCGTTTTTTGGGTGCGTTGGCCAATTTAAATTCTACTTTACATGCAATTGACTGTGGCGCTAAAACAAATGGCAATAGCCGTTATAAACGACCTCTATGGCGTTTTGCTGCCGGAAACTTCCATTACCATAACCGAAACCAAGCCCGATTTTGAGGGCGACTATACCATTGTACTGTTTGGACTGCTAAAACAATTGCGCCAAAGCCCCGATGGATTGGGAATGGCCATGGGGCAGGCATTGCAGGCTGCACACCCCGATATGGTGGTGGGCTTTACGGTGGTAAAGGGTTTTTTGAACCTGACCATCAGCGATGCTTACTGGCTAAACACGCTGCAGCATACCCACAATACCCAATACGGCTGGCAACCCGCCAATGGCAAAAAGCTAATGGTGGAGTACAGCAGCCCTAACACCAATAAGCCCCTGCACCTTGGGCACCTGCGCAATAATTTTTTGGGCTGGAGTGTGGCCGAGCTTTATAAGGCCACGGGCTACGAAGTGGTGAAAACCTGTATTGTAAACGACCGGGGTGTACACATTTGCAAAAGTATGTTGGCCTGGCAAAAGTTTGGCCAGGGCGCCACGCCACAAAGCACCAACAAAAAAGGCGACCATTTGGTGGGCGACTACTACGTGATGTTTGAGCAGGCCCTAAAAGCCGAAACAGCGCCGCTGCTAGAAAAACTGCGGGCGGGTGAAGCTGTTGCAGGCCTGGACGCGGTGGCTGCTGAAAAACTACCCCTGTTGCAAGCCAAAATACACGATGCTGCTTTGGCGCCGGAAAAGCGCGACGAAGCGCAAGCTGCCCTGACCGAAATGGCTAGAAATGCTACGCCGCTGATGGCCGAAGTGCGCCAAATGCTGCTAAAATGGGAGCAGGGCGATGCCGAAACTATAGCCCTGTGGCAAACCATGAATGGCTGGGTGTATGCAGGGTTTGATGCCACCTACCAGCGCATAGGCAGCAATTTTGACTTGGTGTATTACGAAAGTGAAACGTACTTGCTGGGTAAACAGCGGGTAGAAGAGGGGCTGGCCCTTGGTGTATTTTATAAAAAGGCCGATGGTAGCGTGTGGATAGACCTTTCGACGGATGGGTTTGATGAAAAGCTGGTACTGCGCAAAGATGGTACCAGCGTTTACATGACCCAGGATATTGGCCTGGCCGAGCGTAAGTATGCCGACTTTGCCATGGATGAAAGCATATATGTAGTTGGTGATGAGCAAAACTACCACCTGAGTGTGCTAAAGCTGATTTGCCAAAAATTGAACATGCCATTTGCTGGCGGTATAAAGCACCTGAGCTATGGCATGGTGGAATTGCCCACCGGACGCATGAAAAGCCGTGAGGGTACCGTGGTGGATGCCGACGACCTGTGCAACGAAATGGAAGGCGTGGCCGCTGCCAAAACGCTGGAACTAGGAAAGGTAAACGATTTTGAACCGCACGAACTGGCTGCGCTGTATGCTACCTTGGGCATGGGCGCGCTTAAGTTTTACTTGCTGCGGGTAGATCCGAAAAAGCGTATGATTTTTAACCCCGAGGAAAGCATTGATTTTCATGGTTTTACGGGGCCCTTTGTGCAGTACACCTACGCCCGCATACAATCTGTGCTGCGCAAAATGGACGACCGCGGGGCCAACGCCACGGCTGCCCACAGCAGCAGCCTGCTACCCGCGGAAAAGGCGGTGTTGGTACTGCTAGAGCAGTTTGAGGGTCAAATAGCGCTGGCAGCTGCCGAAATGAATCCTTCCATATTGGCCGGCTATGTGTTTTTGCTGGCTAAAACGTTTAATGGC
The DNA here is from genome assembly GCA_004292575.1 of Bacteroidota bacterium. Classification (GTDB taxonomy): domain Bacteria; phylum Bacteroidota; class Bacteroidia; order Chitinophagales; family Chitinophagaceae; genus Phnomibacter. Next base: position 620 of record RDXD01000427.1, on the reverse strand, counting down.
CTGTACGCCGAGCACAGCATAGTGGGTGCGGAAAGCATAGAAAAGCAGGTTTTGCGGCTGAAAATTTGCCGATTGGTGGCTACGGTTTTAAAAAATGGGATGGGCTTGCTGGGTATTGGCGTGCCGGCAAGAATGTAGCGGCCGCCTTTGCTGGCGTACCGAGCAGCAATGCAGCCGAGTTTAAAAGTTTTCAGATTTTATAACCTCGTGCCAGGGAATGCGATAACACTGCTGTTTCGCAATCGCCATTCGAACGACCGTTCCAAATTTGACCGCCATAGGCAACCTCGACAAAAAACTTTAGATTTGCTGTGCATTGGAAAATAAACGCGATGAAAGCAAAATACATCAACGCATTTACCGACTTTGAATTTAAAAAAATCTTCGGCGATTCCCGAGTTGACGAAGGGAACGGACGAGGTCCAGCCAGTAAGCCTTTGCTCATTGACTTCTAGAATGCGCTTTTGCCTGAAGCCGGAAAATTATAAACCTAAATTTTAAAAACACAGAGCAATTAGAACAAACAGAAGCCGACCGAAATGCCATTAATGACATTAATTGTGAAAATGAAAAAGGGAAAAAGTTTATTGTAGAACTACAAAAAGCCAAACAAAACTACT
>RDXD01000026.1 GCA_004292575.1 Bacteroidota bacterium | reverse complement strand
AATCGGCGCGGTCGTTTCTAAAAATTTCGTCCAGTTTATCGGCCACTTTTTTGGTAATGTGGGCGTTTATTTTCTTTACGTTCGGGTCGCCCTGTAGGTAGCTGCGGCTTACATTTAGGGGTATATCGGGGCTGTCTATCACGCCGTGTAGCAGCATCAAAAACTCGGGTACAATGTCTTTTACCTCATCGGTTACAAACACCTGATTGCTGTACAGGTTAATTTTATCTTTCTGTATTTCGTAGCTGTGCTTAATCTTGGGGAAGTATAAAATGCCGGTGAGATTAAACGGATAATCTACGTTCAGGTGTATCCAAAATAGCGGCGTTTCGCTCATGGGGTACAGCTCGCGGTAAAAACCCTCGTAGTCTTCCTTGGTCAATTCGCTCGGCTTTTTGGTCCAGGCCGGGTTGGTGTTGTTTATGGGCTTGGGTCCCTCCACTTTGGGCTCAACCTTGTCCTGGTCCTCACCCTCAACCTTGTCCTCATCCTCCACCTCAACCTCATCCTCAACCTTAGGCTCCACTTTAGCGGCGTTTTCGTCCACAAAAAATATGGGTACAGGCAAAAACTTACAAAACTTGGTCAGTATGCCTTTCAGCTTCCACTCATCCAAAAAATCCTCGCTATCAGCCGCTATATGCAGGCGTATCTCTGTACCACGTTCGGTATGCTCTGGGGTTTCTTCCAGCGTGTAGCTTGGGCTTCCATCACACTCCCAGCGCACGGCGGGGGTATCTTTCCAGCTTTTGGTAAACACTTCCACCTTAGCCGCCACCATAAATGCGCTGTAGAAGCCAAGTCCAAAGTGGCCTATAATGCTGGCTTCGCTTTGGCCCTTATATTTCTCCAAAAACTCTTCGGCACTGCTAAAAGCCACTTGGTTCAGGTACTTATCCACCTCTTCGGCAGTCATACCAATGCCCTCATCTACAATGCTGATGGTTTTCTTTTTGGCATTTAAGCGCACCTCAATTTTTGGCTCGGTACCCAGCTCGCCCTTAAACTCGCCCACGCCGGCCAGTGTTTTTAGCTTTTTGGTAGCATCTACGGCATTGCTCACCAGCTCGCGAATAAAAATTTCGTGATCGCTGTATAAAAACTTTTTAATAATGGGGAAAATGTTTTCGGTATGCACCCGAATATTGCCTTGTGCCATAACAGTGATGTTTTATAGTGAAATTTAAAAATGGGTCATCAACACGGGCGGCACGGCAAACAGAGTGCCAACAAACCCGTTTCTGCCAAATTTGCAAGCTGCAGGGCCCGGCCATGCCAATACCTGAAAAAAATACAGCGGGGGCTATGGGCCGTGGTGCGCCGCTAAGCCTCAGTTCCGCGCCTTTCGGGGTACCGCCCTTCGGTTGGGCCCTCCAGGCACGGCAGCCCCTGTGCCGCAGTGCTACAATGGGGCCTTGTGCAAGCAGCACCATTAGTCGGCCACATGGCGCAGCCTTCCGGCAGCGGGGTGCAACATGGCTGCACCCGCCAGGCCAGCAAAAGCAGGCTTACCCAACCCGTTTTTAGCATTTGCTAAGCTGCAAAAATGCTAAGGCTGGCCTTGGCTACCGCCTGCCAATGGCCCACGCCCACCTACCGGCTGCACTACGCTACAGCGTTAACACAAAGCCCGCTATCGATGCAAAATAGCCAAGCCCAACCGCCCCATTTACACCAAAATTGAAGCCCAATCTTCATCATGCTCGCGTTGCTATGGCTAAACATTGTATTTTTCCGCCGTTAATGTAAACACCACCATGCAAACCACCGATGATATACGCCGGGTGCAAGACGACATACTGGCAGCCTCAGGCAAAATAGAACAGATACGCAACCAATTGGGCAAGATAATAGTGGGGCAACAGCACATGATAGATCGGCTGCTGATTGGCCTGTTTTGCAACGGCCACATTTTGCTGGAGGGCGTGCCAGGGCTGGCCAAAACGCTTACCATTAAAAGCCTGGCCCAAACCCTTAACCTGGCCTTTAGCCGCATCCAGTTTACCCCCGACTTGTTGCCGGCCGATGTGGTAGGCACCATGATTTACAACCAGCAGCGGGGTGAGTTTGTGGTGCGCAAAGGCCCCATTTTTGCCAACTTTATTTTGGCCGACGAAATAAACCGTGCCCCGGCCAAAGTGCAAAGTGCCCTGCTAGAGGCCATGCAAGAAAAGCAAATAACCCTTGGCGACACCACCTTTAAACTCGACGAGCCTTTTTTGGTATTGGCCACGCAAAATCCCTTGGAGCAAGAGGGCACTTATCCCCTACCCGAAGCCCAGCAAGACCGCTTTTTGCTAAAAGTGCTGGTAAGCTACCCCACCCGCGATGAGGAACTACAAATCATGCGTGAAAACGTGTTTGGCCTCGAAAAAATACAAATTGCCCCAGTTATGGACAGCTGGGAAATTTTGCACAGCCGCAACCTTTGCCGGCAGGTGTACATGGACCCCAAAATTGAGCAATACGTTTTAGACCTGGTATTTGCCACCCGAAACCCCAAAAATGCGGGGTTGGCCCATCTTATGCCGCTCATAAGCTACGGTGGATCGCCGCGGGCAAGCATTAGCCTATGCATGGCGGCGCGGGCCATGGCTATGCTACAGCAGCGGGCTTACGTAACCCCCGACGATGTAAAATCCATTGCCCCCGATATTTTGCGGCACCGCATTGGCCTTACCTACGAAGCAGAAGCCGAAGAAAAAACCGTAGAAACCATTATAAAAGAAATATTGGGCAAAATTGTGGCGCCCTAAGCCCAGCGGGCATTAGCACCAGCCCAATTGCCCACAGCACACCAAAAAAAACTGGCCTTACTGTAGCATGCTTAGCACCACCGACATTTTAAAAAAAGTACGTGCCCTCGACATTAAAAGCAAACGCCTAACCACCAATGTGTTTGGCGGCGAGTACCACAGTGCCTTTAAAGGCCGGGGCATGAACTTTAAAGAAGTGCGTGAGTATGCCCATGGCGACGATGTGCGGTTTATAGATTGGAACACCAGCGCCCGCTTTGGCCACCCTTACAGCAAGGTGTTTGAAGAAGAGCGAGAGTTGACCGTAATGCTGATGATAGACTGCAGTGCCAGTAATACCTTGGGCAGCAAGCAGCGCACCAAGCAGGAGCTGATAGCCGAATTGGCGGCCGTTTTAGCCTTTAGTGCCAGCAGCAACGGCGATAAAGTAGGTGCCATCT
>RDXD01000025.1 GCA_004292575.1 Bacteroidota bacterium | reverse complement strand
GAGAAAATAAAGATGCCGTTTCCATTGCACAGGCTGCCATAAAAGAGGCAAGGCAGAAAAACAAAAATGTTGTAATCATAGATACTGCGGGTAGATTGGCTGTAGATGAGGCCATGATGACCGAAGTGGCAAACATTAAGCTTGCCGTTAATCCCACAGAAATACTATTTGTGGTGGACAGTATGACCGGTCAGGATGCTGTAAACACCGCAAAGGCCTTTAACGATCGGCTAAATTTCAGCGGTGTGGTGCTTACTAAGATGGATGGCGACACCCGAGGCGGTGCGGCATTAACCATAAAATATACCGTAGAGAAACCCATTAAGTTTGTAAGCAACGGTGAAAAACTAGATGCCTTAGACGTGTTTTACCCCGAGCGTATGGCACAGCGCATTCTGGGTATGGGAGATATTACGACCCTGGTGGAAAGGGCGCAGGCACAGTTTGATGAGGTTGAGGCCAAAAAGTTGGAGAAAAAAATCAGAAAAAATCAGTTTGATTTTGAAGATTTTATGCAACAAATACAGCAGATAAAGAAAATGGGGAACATGAAAGACTTGCTGGGCATGATACCCGGCATGGGCAAGCAAATAAAGGAAATGGATATACCCGACGACGCCTTTAAGGGCATTGAAGCCATGATCCAAAGCATGACACCCCGTGAAAGGGCTAACCCAGACCTTATTGACATGAGCCGCAAAAAGCGTATAGCAAAAGGCAGCGGTAAAGGTCTTGAAGACGTGAACGCCTTTATGAAACAGTTTGAACAAATGAAACTGATGATGAAGCAGATGAATAAAATGCCAATGGGCATGGGCGGCCCTTCGGCCAGACGTTAGTGAACCGTTTTTTTGGTACAATCTAGCTTGGGTGATAAATATTAAACATCAAGTGCATTGTTGGTATGGTCTCAAACACTATTTTTGCCTACTCTTTTCAAAGAGTATTTAACCCTATTGTTTCACGCATTTAAAATTTCCATTTAAAATGCCAGTCAAAATCCGTTTACAACGTCACGGGTCAAAAAAGCGTCCCTTCTATTTTATAGTAGTAGCCGATGCTCGTTCTCCCCGTGATGGTAAGTTTATCCAAAAACTGGGAACTTACAACCCCCTCACTGTTCCTGCAACCATTCAAATTGACCGTCAAAAAGCGTTAGAATGGCTTCACAAAGGTGCCCAGCCTACAGATACGGTGCGTCGTATTCTAAGCTTTAAAGGTGTGTTGTACCTCAAGCACTTACTGCGCGGCGTTGGTCTTGGTTTGTTCGACGATGCTACTGCTATGATTAAGTTTCAGGCTTGGCATGAAGAGCACGAAGCCAACAACATGCGCAAGCAGGAAGAGGCGCGCCGCCAGCAGCGTGCACGCCGCCAGCCGCCAATGATAAAGCGTGTAGAAGTGAAAGCTCCCGAAGTTGTGGCACCCGTAGAGGCACCCGTGGCCGAAGCGGCACCAAACGAAGAGGCATAACTTTTATATCGTGCTCTGAAAAAACATCCCAATGTACAATTGGGATGTTTTTTTATGGCCTAATGCAAAGGTTAGCAATGGCCTGTCTCTGAATGCACAGCTAACATAGCAATTTGTTTATTTTTATTTTGCTTGCGGTTGCCAGGCAGGTACTACGTTCTTAATGGGTGGTGTACTTTTAAGATAGGCAAACATAGCTCCCAATTCAGCATCTGTGTAGTGCTTAAACGACTCCACAGGCATAGGTGGCATAATTGGTCGGCTGGCGTCAAGGCCTTTGTACTTACCCTCGCGCATGGCTTTCGAAAACTGTTCCAACTTCCAATTGCCAATGCCGGTACTGTCGCTTGTAATGTTGCCGGCATATGAAATGCCCCAAGGGCCTACCCAAGCGGTAAGCATTTGTGTAGCGGCTACTCCCTTTGCTGCTGCCTCTTTGGGGTCGTATGGAGGTGGTGGCATATTGGCGGGGTGGCCAGACAGCAACAATGTGCTATCTTGTTCCGGGCCCATAGAACCCATTTTTTTGGGGGTATGGCAATCGCCGCAACCTCCTACCTGCACCAAGTGCTTACCCCACGCCAATTCGGAATCATAGGTGCCTCCATACATTTTTGTGGAAGCGTTTTCTTGGCTATTGCCAGCAGCGGTTGTAGATGGCTGGCTGCAACTAATGCCTAAAGCGATAAATACCAACACAGCAACAATAGAAACAGATAGTTTTTTGGTCATGATATTGATTTTGATACAATATATAGTATAATAAATGTCAAAACCAAGCTTTTGCTTATTTTTTATTGTATTATTTCTAATGCGATTATGATGTTGACTTGGCCTAGAGCTGTTGAAAACACCTTGAGGCATTGCCTGCAAACAAAATCGGCGGCCCTGTGTAGGGGCCGCCGATTACGGTAATCGCCAGGAGCGTTAGCGTTGAATCATTACCGATCTTGTTTCTCTAAAGGTTTGCCCAGTTACCAGCAGTTTGTAAAGACCTTGAGGAAGGTCGCCCACCCCAATTGTCAAAGCGTTACCCAATTTGGATTGAACTTGCGTGTTCATTTGTTTTACAATTTTGCCCTGTGCGTTTACCAATTGTAATGTAACGTTTTCGTTTTGTGGTGCATTCAGCGTTACATTTAGCCGGGATTGCACAGGATTAGGCCATATTTTGGAAGTACTGGTAGCAGTAGGATTAACATCGTTGGCCCTAACCGCAGACCTTAGCCCACGGGGCGTTCCGTTGTCGTCGTCCATTATAAAGATGGCAGCGTACTGTTCTGGTCCGTTGCATCCCAACTTGTTTGGTTGGGTCAAAATAAGGAAAAACCCCTCTCTCTGTGGTATCTCTTGCACATCATCGGTAATGATTTCCAGCATGATGGTTGCCGATGTTTGATTGGGTGCAAAAGTTACCACGCCGCTTTTGGCCACATAGTCCAGTCCGGCTTTTGCTGAATTGTCTGCGGTTCGGTAAGCAACGCTGACCATTTCGGGGTAGGGTTTATTTAGCTGCATAATGTATTCCACCATTCTAGTGTTTGTTGGGGCTGGTCGTGATAACAATATGCCTTGTTGGTTGGGCACAGCCGCCTGCAGATTTAGGCTATTGCCCTCAATGTAGGTTGGTACGGGCTCGGCACGACAGGGGTAGGTGTCCAAACTCCCAATTAAAGCTCTGCCGTTTTCGGTGCGGGCGTTTATGGGGTTACTAAACACAATATTGACGAACTCGTAG
>RDXD01000002.1 GCA_004292575.1 Bacteroidota bacterium | reverse complement strand
GTATCATAAGGCTAAGGTGGCTGCTTTTGGCATGGCCACGCGCCCATTCAAACAGGGCCCTGGTTTCGGTATTTTTTGCCAGGTAATTAGCGGCCTTTATGTGAAAAAAAGCCGAGGGCTTTTTGGCCAGGTGTGGAAAGTAGGTTTGCACAAAATAGGCATAATCTTTTTGTGCCTTAGCAAGCCTCAGTTGCTTGGTTTGGGCATTTTCGGCGGCGCTAAAGGTGGCGCTTTTAATCCATGCCACGCGGTCGTTCCAGCGTTGTTGTAGGGCTTTGCTTATTGCGTTATTCATGCAAGTTTTATTTTGGTGTGGTTAGCTTGCCGGGCTGGGCTGCTGCCGCCGGTTTGGTGGGCCTGCCGCTTTACTGCCTGGCTTGTAAGTTGCCAATTTTGTGCTGTATATAGCCGTCTTGCAGGGCTGTTAGGCGTTTTATAAAAGCTTCGTTTATGTCATCGGTGCTGCGCCGTTCCATAAGGTAGTTTTGAAAATCCATAAAGCACATTATTTCATCATCCACGGTATTGCGCTGCTTTAGTGCTTTTAACTGGGCCAACCAGTGCATCCATGCTAATGGTTTTGCTGGCGCGCTTGGCCTCCCAATTGTCTTTGGTTTTCCATGCGCTAATGGTTTGCTGGCTTACCTGGCAGCGCTGTGCAATGTCTTGCTGCGGCACGCGCTGCATAAACAGCATAAATGCATAATCGCGGCTGCCATTTGGCGCGGCATTTGTTTTTTGCAACGGCTTAGCAGGGGCTGTAGTTGTCTTTTTCGCCTTTTTCATAAGGCGAAATTGGCCGCCTTTTACCACGTTTTAAAATAACAGGGCAAGGCTTGCCGTGTTATTTGTGGGCTGTTGTGCTGCGGCTCATTTTTGTGTTTCAATAGGGGCAGGCTACTGTGCCGCCACGTGCATAAAGCTGGCAATTATTATACAAAAATCTACATGCAAACAAACCAAGAGGTTTTACATACCCAAAAGGTTGTGATAGAAACCAAGTTTTACGGGTTAAAAAAAACAGCTTTATCGGCGGCTTCGGCACGTGAAAAAATTGTGACGGTAGATGATGAAGTGGGTTACAAGGAATGGCAGAGGTACCCACAATTTCAACACACAGGCAAAACCGGTATGGCTTTGCATGAGTTTGAAAAACAATTATCATTTAGGCAACAAGGCAAGCCCACCAAAAAGCGCAGCAGCAATCGAAGAAATTTTGTTGAGCGTATCAAGTTTGTCTGGCGTAAGTTGTTTTTTAAGGCAATCAATTTCAAAACCTAACTTTTCGATGTTGGCTTTAAAAATATCTTGTTGAATTGCAAAGCCTCCTATTTGAGCAAAGTCATGCGCCTCAGTTCTTAAAATGAAAGCCAAATAATTGTATCTAAGGTTAAGCTGGTCAACAAAG
>RDXD01000426.1 GCA_004292575.1 Bacteroidota bacterium | reverse complement strand
TCTAATGATAGGAGTAGCCAACGCCAACCCTTTGTATTTTACAACCAATAACATTGAACGCATGCGCATTACCACCGATGGCAATGTTGGCATTGGCACTACAGACCCTATTGGTATCCTTTACGTGCAAGCAAACCCGGTTACAGAAACTTCCGTGCGGTTTAATTCAGCCTATGTAGGCATACGTCATTTTTATATGTTTAACAACTCAACAGCTAGTGCGCTGGTTATAGCCCGCTTTGGCGATGGCATTGGAGGCACCTTGTTCGGCCAGTCGAACATCCAATTGTCGGCAATTTACACCAACGATCTTGGTACCAATGCGCTGGCTGTTGGCACAAAAAATGACATTCCGCTAATATTAGGCACCAATAACTTGGAAAGATTAAGAATTACCGGTATGGGCAACATTGGTATTGGCACTACGAACCCAACCCACGCGTTTGAAGTAAACCGCAACGACAAGGGTTCGATGTTTCTAGAAAACCCTATCGTGGAGGCTAACACAACGGTAAAGATTGGGCGTGGGGTAACCGCAGCAAGGTTTGGGCGCACCACCCCTTTGCACGTAATTGCAGCATCGGACAGAGCGATAGTAGCCGAAGGCGATCGTTTTGAAGCCATTGAGGCATTCACCAGCAGCCCAACACAGGCTGCAGGATATTTCTCAGCCCAAGGAACAGCTAAGCTTTCTGTAGAACTTGAAGGCTTCATAAAAGTAACGGGCGACAATAAAACAGCATTTAAGCATACCACCAATGCAGGCAACATCAATAACAACTGGACTAACCTAAGCTATGCCAATGCAACTGAAAACGACATTGTGATTGTAACGCACAACTATAGCCCCAATAACACGCTTTTCAACAAGGCACTGGGCGTATTTTGGAATACTTCCAGATGGAGCATTTACACCGAGGATCAATCGGCTATGCCAGCAAATATTTCCTTCAACGTATTGGTAATCAAACAATAATAAACTTAAAAGCGATTGCCAACTACACCCGTGCCGGCAGTAGTTGAGCTTTTATTTTTGTTTAATGGCAAAAACAAGGGGGCCATGGGCCTCATACCCCTGTTGGAGCCGCAGTTGGGGCTGTACGCGGTTAGTCCTCGGCTTTATTGCCATAAAGCCTGTGGGCTAACCGCTGCCATCCCCGGCCCCTAGGCGGTGGCAAGTCTATTGGGCCTTTGCTATCTTTGCGCCCTTTAGCCACCCTTCCCTCCCCATATACCCGGCATGACCAACCTTAACAGCATTGAACTAACCCATGCCATAGTGCACCGCATTGGCAACCCCAGCCGCGGCGAAGCCCTTAAACTATCGGCCGCCCCACTTACCCTTAACGATGCCCTGGTACGTAGCATGATGCTCAAATATTTTCTCCAAGGCATCAACCCCGGCGAGCAGTATGCCTTTACCCACCTCAGCAATGTTGCCCTCAACGAGGTGTACCACTACGCCCTTCAAATTTTCGACGAACCCCAATTGTTAACCGCCGTAAGCCAGCAGCTGGCACAGTTTTTATACAGCAAAAGCACCCATGTGCGGGTAAAAGAGGGCGAACTGTACGTGGCACTACTGCACAATGTACCACTCGACCAAGGGTTTTTCACCGCCCTCGGTATTTTTAAAAGCGAAACCAAGGATAGCTTCCTAAAAGTGCTGGAGCATGGCCAAAACCTGGAAGTGGTGCACGAAGAGGGCGCAGCCACCCACAAACTCGATAAAGGTTGCCTCATTTTTAACACCAACCGCGCCGAAGGTTTGGTGGCCTGCGTGGTGGACAACACCAACAAACAGCAAGACGCCCAATACTGGGTCAATAGCTTTTTGCAAGTGCAGCCCATTGCCAACAATTACTTGCTTACCCAAGCCACCCTTGATTGCACTAAGCAGTTTGTGCAACAAGCCTACCCCAACCAGTTTAATGTAACCCGCGCCGACCAAATTGAACTTATGGAGCGCAGCCTCGACTATTTTAAAACCAACGACAGCTTCGATGCCAACCAGTTTGCCACCGAAGTACTCCATCACGATGCCGTTATTACCGCCTACAATGGCTTTAAAGACAAGTACGCCAATGCCCACGGTGCCGTTTTCGAAAACAGTTTCGATATTGAAAATACGGCTGTGGCCAAGCAAGCCAAAACGTACAAAAGCATCATTAAACTCGATAAAAACTTTCATGTGTACATCCACGGCCGCCGCGACCTTATAGAACGCGGCTACGACGAAGCCACTGGAAAACAGTATTACAAACTATACTTTGACGAAGAGGCCTAACTCAACCAAAACTATGCCGGTGGCACTATTGACCTCAAAACCCAAAAGTCATGGTAAAAACCGTTGTTTCGCTTCGCCCGTACCACCGCAAGGCCAAAAACTTTAGCAGCAGGCCCCCAAGTGCGTTACTTTTACATACCCGTTAACCATGTAAATAGTGATTTGGCCAAATATTTGCAATCATCCGGACGTACTGGCATGGTTTTTCGTTTTTCCGAAGCGCAAATGTTTTGCACTCAAACAAGTGGCTGCCACACTCGGCTTATTGATATACCATTACACCCAACCCAAACTTGAAAAAACTTGTTCGCATACTGGCACGACTTGCAGCCATACTGCTATTGCTGCTGCTGACCCTTTGGGTGCTGGTGCAGTTGCCGCCGGTGCAAAGCTGGCTGGCAAGTGCAGCGGCAAAGCGCCTGAGTACTAAACTAGGCACCACCGTTACCATAAAAAGCGCACGCATCGTTCTGTTTAATACCATTAGCCTACAAGGGTTGTACGTGGCCGACAAACAAAAAAACACGCTGCTAAGTGCTGGCGAAATGCGGGTGCATGCCAGCGATTGGTTTTTTAAACATGACAGTGCTGCCCTGCACTACGTGCGTCTAAAAAACGTGGAAGTAAACCTACAGCGCACAGACAGCATTTGGAACTACCAGTTTTTAACCGACTTTTTTGGCGGCTCCAAAAAAGAAGCTGGCACCAACGCCACGGCATTAAGCCTAAGGGTGGTAGATATTGAAAATTTGATGCTGCGTAAAATGGACGATTGGCGTGGTCGCGGCTTAGTGGTGGGGGTGGGAAGCCTGCACATGGAAGCTAACCAGCTTAACTTCTCCAACAGCAAAATAAATATTGAGAGATTGATTTTGGACGCCCCGGAATACCGCGAATTTAAAAAAACGGGATTGTGGCTTCCTGCAGATAGTGTACGCTATTACCAAGCCCAACGGGCAGCTTATTTGGCCGATAGCCTACGTCCAAAAGCGGACCAAACCAACCCCGCCTTTGAGCTGCTTGTAAAACAAATTACGCTAAAAAAAGGTGTGGTAGAAGTTTACAACCGCCCCACCAAAGCCAGTGAAGCCAATGTATTCGACCAACGCCACATCATCATCAACAGCATTAGCGGCACCATCAATAACCTGCGCCTAAATGGTGCAGACACCATTACAGCCCTCGTAAAAATCAGTGCCAAAGAGCGCAGTGGCCTGCACCTTAAAAAGCTGCATACCAACTTTACCATGACCCCGCAGCTTATGGAGTTCGCCAACCTCGACCTTCAGCTTAACCAATCGAAGCTGGGCAGCTACTATGCCATGCGCTACAGCAGCCTCGATAAGATGGATGATTTTATAGACAGTGTGTACATTTCCGCCAGGTTGCAAAACAGCACCATCCACATTCCCGACCTTGGCTATTTTGCCCCACTACTGTTTTCCAAAAACCAAACCGCGGTGCTCAGTGGCAATGCCACAGGCACCGTAGCCAATTTTGCCATAAAAGAGCTCAATTTAAAAACCGGTGCCTCACGCCTTACCGGCAACTATGCCATGGCTGGCCTTGCAAATATTGATAAAACCATTATTGATTGGCAAACCACAGGCAGCAGCATTAGCCTGCCCGATGTGGCCGTGTGGGCACCCCAAGTCAGTGCCCTTTACAACTCCCCCACCTATAACCCAGGCACTATTTTTTACAAGGGCAATTTCAAAGGAACCGTTTACGACTTTGCAGCTGTTGGCCACTTAGCCACTCCTGCCGGCAGCTTAGATGCCAAGTTTTCACTTAAACTGGACGGCCCCAAAAAAGGCTATGCGGCCACCATTACCAATGCGTCTATAAATGGCAACAAACTACTAGGCATATCTAAGCTAGGCCAAATAAACTTTAATGGCACCGTAAGCAGCAATGGCTTTGGCGCCCAAAATCCTATTCTTATTGATGGGCGCATAAGTAAAGGGCTTTACAACGGCTATGAGTATCAAAATCTGTTGGCTAAAGGAAATTTCACTCAAAATGTACTTACCGCAAACCTAATTTTAAGCGACGAAAACTTAGCAGGCAACTTTGAAACCCAACTGAACTTTAGCGCCAACAGAAACCGCTATAAAGGCAATGGCATTTTAAGCAGGGCCAACCTTCAGGCATTGGGGTTTTCAAAAGATGCGCTTGGTTTTTCGGGCGAGTTTGATGTAGATTTTAGTGGCAAAAACCTCGACGAGTTTCTAGGCTATGCCCGGTTTCACTCAGCAAAAGTTATGCTGGGCAAAACCCGTTTAAACTTCGATAGCTTAACGCTGCAATCATCCATAAACGAGAATAATGAGAAAACCATTAACCTGAATACCAACGAGGCCACAGCGGAACTAAAAGGCAAATTCAACATTGCCAGCCTCGGCACCAGCTTTCAATATTTTTTAAACCGCTATTACCCGTCTGTTATACCTGCGCCAAAGCAAACGGCTAAAAATCAAGACTTTAGTTTTTCCATCGCTACCAAGCATATAGAACCCTTCCTCGCCTTAATTGACTCCAATTTGCACGGCCTCAACTATGCAAAAATCTCGGGCAGGCTCAATACCACCACCAGTACGCTGGCAATAGATACCGATGTGCCCGCAGTGGGCTACCGAAATGTGTTGGTAAGCAACGCGGTATTGTGCGGCACCGGCAGTTTAGAAAAACTAAACATATTGGGCAATATCGACAACATACAGATAAACGACAGTCTCAGTTTTCCGCATGCCGCGGTGGACATCAACACCAATTTCGACACCACGCGAGTGCTGCTTAGCACCAGCACAAACGGCCCCTTGGGCAATGCCAGATTAAACGCCATGGCGATAAACAACCCCAATGGCTTTGACGTGCTTTTTAATGAAAGCAGCTTTATTGTAAACAAGAAAAAGTGGTCGATAAAAGAAGCAAGCGGCCTTTCGCTCAACAACAATTACCTCACCAGCCCAGGCATTACATTGGTGCAAGATAGCCAACAGCTAAGGCTGTACACCCAACCATCGGAAACAGGAAATTGGAACGATATTTTTATAACCATGAAGGCCATAAACGCCAGCGATATATTACCATATTTTCTTTCGGAGCCCCGGCTCGAAGGCCTGGTTGATGGTGAAGCCAAAATTGAAAACCCCTTGTCGTCACCCATCATTAGCAGCAAGCTAAATGTTTCGGAGTTTAGGTTTAACAACGACAGTGTGGGCTTAGTAAGCCTACAGGGAACCTACAACGTGGCCACCAAAACCCTTGATGCATTACTAGATTCCAAAAACCCAAACTATGAGTTTGGCGGCTCGGTAATGCTAAATTTAAACAGCGAGGCCGAGTTTCAAATTAACACCAATATTCCGCTAAAGCGCACCCGTATCAATATTCTGAGTCGCTATCTTACCAGTGTGTTCGACGAAGTGGACGGCTTTGCATCGGGCAATTTGCAACTGGTGGGCAAGCTGACTGCACCCAGGCTACTAGGCAGAGTGAAGCTTACCGATGCCAAATTAAAGGTAAACTACACCAAATGTGAGTACGACATAGACTCTGCCACCCTAAACTTTGGTTACAATTTTGTTGATTTGGGCACATTTGCCATAAAAGACCAGCAGAAACGCACCGGCACGGTGGATGGCATATTTTACCACCGGTTTTTCGATAGCCTCAGCTTTAACATAAAGGTACGCAGCCAAAGTTTGCAGGTACTCAACACAGAAAGCAAAGACAACAGCCTGTTTTACGGCCAAGCCGTAACCAGTGCAAGCCTAGATTTGGTGGGGCCCATAAACAACCTAAACATGCGCATTGCCGGCAAACCCACCGATAGTTCACACATTTTTATAAACACACAAGGCGGACGCGAAAACGCCGAGGCCGACTTTATTGTGTTTAAGACCTATGGCACCGAAATGGCAAGTACGACATCCGCTGAGAGTACCAACATTACTGCCGACATAGACCTTACTGCCAATAATTTGTGCAAAATTGATGTGATTCTCGACGAACTAACTGGCGATGTCATAAAAGCCTACGGCAGCGGCAACCTCAAAATTCATACCGGCAGCACCGATATAACCGTTATTAGAGGCAGGTACAACGTTGAAAAAGTCATCTACGACTATAGATTCCAAACCTTAATTCGAAAACCATTTTTGCTGCTGCCAGATGGCAATAACTTTATAGAATGGAACGGAGACCCCTACGATGCTAACTTGAACATAAATGCGGTGTATTCGGCTAAAAATGTAAGCCTAAGCTCGCTAATTGGCAACAACAGCAACAATACCCTGCTTGATGCCAACGCTCAAAGCTATACGGGCAATGTGGATGTGGTGGCGGCACTAAAAGGCAGACTAAGCAAACCAAACCTGGACTTTAGCATTGAGATACCGCCAGGCAGCAGTATGGCCAACAACCTAAGCGTGCAAGAAATGATGCGCCGCATAAAAGACGATGCTACCGAAAAGTTGCGGCAGGTAACCTACCTGATTGTGTTTAAATCGTTTGCGCCATACAAAGAAGGTGGCAGCAGCCGCAACCCAGGTACCGATTTGGCGGTAAACACCATAACGGACTTGCTGAGCGACGGGTTGGGCAAACTACTAAGCGACGCAGTACGAAAAATAACCGGTAATTACAGCCTCAACGTGGACGTGAGTACCAATTTCTACAGCAGCAGCCAATTGGTGGGTGGCAATGTGGTTGCCTCTAGCAGTTACGACCGCGTAAAATTAGACCTGAACCTTAGTCAGGCATTTTTTAAAAACAAACTGGTATTGAATGCAGGCACCGACGTTGACGCAAGTGTGAGGAGCAGTCCCATTACGGGCGTCCAATTGTTACCCGATTTTAGCGCAGAAATCATTTTAACCGCCAATCGCCGACTCCGCTTCATCGTTTTCAAACGCGACAACCTCGACTTTAGTGGCCGCCGCAACCGTGCCGGTGCCAGCATAAGTTATAGAAAAGACTACGAAATAGTGTTTGGTAAACGTGATGACGCCCTGTTTATGAACAATAGCCGTAAAACACCCAAATCAGCGGATAGCACAAAGGCCCAACCACCCACAACCTTAAAATCGGAATAAACTATTGCTTTTTATAGCTCTCGTTAAGCCCCTTAATCAAATCTTTGGTAATATCAAGGGTAGAATCTTTGTAATAGATGTTATCACCCGGTGAGTGTGACAAAATAAAAGCGTACTTTTTCTTGCTGTTATAGGTTTTTAGGTACTCCTCAATGCGCTTATTAATGTCTTGCATTAGCTTAAACTGCTGTTCTTGCAGCTCCTGCGAAAGCCGTGCTTCGCGTTGCTGCATGCTCTGTTGCATTTGGTTTATTTCGGCCTGCGCAGCTTCGCCCTCTTGCTGGCTCATGGTGGCCGCTTTGCTTTGCAGTTGTTGTATGCGGCCCATGTAGCCTTTTTTCAAGCCCCCCAACTCATTGGTAATCAATTCTTCTTGCCCTTTAATTTTTTGGCGCACATCTTTAATGTAGGCATACTGTTGTTCAACCGAATCCATTTCGAAATACGCAATGGCACCATTATTACCGCCGTGTGACGGGGCAGCACCAGTGTTGTCACTTATTTTTGGCACCGTGGATGTCTTAAACACTTTTACAAATAAAAAGGCCACCGCCGCCAACAACACGGCGCTGATTATGGTATTTGCATGCTTCATAATGCGCAATAAAAATTTTAAAGGAAGCGAATGTAGTGGTTTGCAACGCACAAAGGATGTTAAACCTACTACAACGCCGCAAGCTGCGGGCTAGGAGTCCGGTTTAAACCATGCACATCTATTGTTTATCCCTAAAAATCAGATTTTGGTGATAGCCAACCGTTAGTTTTGACCCATCAAAAAGTCCATACAGTGCTGCACTCGTAGCAGCAAGTATAAACATTACCTGGTTGCAACCCGTGCGACATGGCACACATACCAGCTGTAGAAAAAAGGCTTTAACCGCTGTTTAAAAAACAAACACATGAAAATAACCCTGTGGAGCATTGGCAACCGGCACGAAGCCTATGTAAAAGCTGGTATTGAAGACTTTACGGGCCGCATAAACCGCTACTTTGGTTGCGAGTGGAAACTGCTGCCGCCGCCAAAAAACGCTGCTTTCATGAGCGAGGGCGATCAAAAAGAAGCCGAAACCCAGCTGCTACTCAATAGCATGGATGCGTTAGACTATATGGTGCTGCTGGATGAACGGGGAAAAATGCTAAGCTCGCCCAAGCTGGCCGAGCTGCTGAATGAGCGGGCAGTAAATGGTGCACGCAGGGTGCATTTTGTAATTGGTGGTGCTTTTGGCGTAAGTGAAGCCCTGCGACAGCGGGCCGATTTGGTGTGGCAGCTTAGCCAATTGGTGTTTCCCCACCAACTGGTGCGGCTTATCTTAGCCGAGCAGGTCTACCGCGCCTGCACCATTTTGCGCCACGAAAAGTACCACCATGCCTAAGTAAACACAAATCGGTTAGGCATCAAAACACATCTTCTATAACCAATATTTGCGGCGGCTGCCCCACCGGCTGGTAAACCGATACAATGTCGAACTGTATATTTATCCATTGCGGGTATGCGTACAAAAAGCCTTCTGCGGCCTCTTTTAGCTTGTTTAACTTAGCGGCGTTTACCTGTGCTTCGGGGTAGCCAAACCGCTGGCTACGGCGGGTTTTTACCTCCACAAAATGAAGAACGCCATTTTTGCTGGCTATAATATCAACCTCGGCGTGTCCATGTCGCCAATTGTTGTGCAGCACACAAAAGCCCAGCTGCTCTAAATGCTGGTGTGCCGCCCACTCCCCCGCTTTCCCTGTATTTTGCTTCGATGTATTTGCCAAGACCTTTAAAACCTTCTTTAAACCATGAAGGTAATTGCTGAAGTAATAATTTGGCGTATTTTTGCCCCCTATTTTTAATTATATGAAGCTGAACCGCCATAACCTGTTTGTTTTACTAATGATAATCGTAATTGCTGCACTTTACCGTGCAGTACCTTACGAGAGCCGCCCTTTTTGGCTTGGCGCTCCGCAGTTGGCCATCGCCATTTTTGCTGGCAGCGTAGTTACCAAGCGCAGCTGGTCGTTTGCCTTCCCCATCATCAGCATGTTGGTGGCCGATGTAATTATGCAAATAATGCATGCCTACAACCCCAGTTACATGCCCGGCTTTTATAAAGGCCAGTGGCTCAACTATCTCATGATTGCGTCCATTACCGTAATTGGATTTTTTACCCGCAGCCGCAAATTGGTTTCAATATTGGGTGCTACGCTGGCAGGGCCAACGGTATTTTTTTTGATGAGCAACTTTGCAGTGTGGGCCGGTGGCGGTGGTTTAGGCCGTGCAAAAAACACAGCAGGCCTATTGCAGTGCTATGTAGATGCGCTTCCTTTTTACTACAATAGCCTTGTAGGTACCCTTATTTTCGGAGCTGTATTGTTTGGCAGCTACCAATGGTTGTCTGTGGCAAAACTGGCCAAACAAAAAACCGTGAAGGTGGGTTCGAACTAATTTCCACGTGCCATAGCTGAGTACACAACTTCCAAGGAAGTTTCTTTCAGCGTATTTAATGTTTTTTTAAACGTAGCCATATTCTAGCCCGCTTTTTCTTTGCTGCTTTGTACCCGCATGTTTTGTAACATGGTATTATATGCTGTGGCTGTATAAAAGATGGGGTACATTAGCTGAACCCAAAATTGGCCGCTAAACCTGGCATAAAATCAATAGGCTAAGAAATCTACCCGGCATTTATTCAGGCATTTCAGCTATGTCAGATAGTGGCCTCGCCAGGAATCGAACCTGGATCTGGAGCTTCGGAAACTCTTATACTATCCATTGTACTACAAGGCCAAGGGTTGCAAATGTGCGGTAAAAACTGCTCTTATCCAACTGTATTTTAGCGAATAAGGCCGCTGGCATTGGTGGCAAATATTTTAACGGCTATTGCCAGCAGCACCACCCCAAAAAACTTACGTACCGCCAGCAGGCCCGAAGGCCCAAGCAACTTGCCAATGAAGTTAAGCGACTTTAAAACAGCGTAAACTACCAGCAAATTCAACAAAATGGCCAGCAAAATTGGCCATTCGGTATAGTTGGCCCTAAGGCTGATGATGGTGGTAAGCGTGCCGCTGCCGGCAATAAGTGGAAATGCTATGGGCACCACGGTGCCGGATTTGGGATCGTCGCCGGTTTTAAAAAACTCTAAACCCAGCACCATTTCGAGGCCTAAAATAAAGATGACAATGCTACCGCCAACGGCAAAGCTGCGCACATCCACACCCAAAATCGACAAAAACTTTTCGCCCACAAACAAAAATAAAATCATGAGCATGCCACTTATCATAGTGGCTTTGGCTTCCTGAATGCCGCCCATTTTTTGCTTTAGGCTAATTAAAAGCGGGATGTTTCCCAAAATATCAATAACCGCAAAAAGGGTGAATGTGATGGTAAGCAGTTCGTTAAAATTAATTGCCATGTGGGCAAAAGTAAAGGCCGATGCTGCACGAAAAAGCAGTAGCTACACGCTTTACCCAAAAACCACCCTCAGGCTTGGGGTTTACGAAGCCCTACTTTTATGGCAGCAGTTATAAAAAATCGCTTCTGGGTGCTGTTCATAATGCGCAACTCGTCGATAAATGTTGATGCATTGTCCAAAAAACGCAACAATCTGCTGGCCTTACAGTACTTAAACAGCTCGTAAAACACCTGGTGACCGGGAATTTTACGCTCGTGCAGTACGCGTAGAAAAACACTGTCGTAAAAACGAAACCGAGCGGGTACATGCAACTTTGGCGGCTGACCCGCCGCCAACTGCTGCACCAACTGGTGGCAGTACCGCTGTATAAATTGAAACGTATAACCCGTGCTGGCCTTGGTAAAACCACCAGCTGTACCAATAAAAATCACCTTGCCTTGGGTGGCCGCAAATTGCATATCGGTCATGGGTATGATGCCGTGCTCTGTTTCTACCACGGTGTACTGCGCCAGGCCAAGTTGGCTTTTTATGAATATCCTCAGGCCCTCATCATACTGCTCAGATTCCAGTTCGACCTCTGAGAAAAGCGTGTATTCTATAAGGGCACGCCGCTTGCTTACCGGCAGCACATACACAAAGGCGCAGCCATGCTCCTGGCTCGTATGGTAATTCATTAAATCGGCTTCGGCGGGGTCAAAAGCGTCGTGGTCGGTTTCTATCCACCAGCCCCTAAAATGCTGCAATAGGTAAAGCTGGTGGGGTTGCAGCGTAGGCTCTTGCAGCAATACCGACGAAAAAATTTGTGTGGCCGAATAGTTGCCATTAGGCGTGGCAATGGTACCAGCTTCGGCATTTACTTCGGTTACGGCTTCAAAAGCAACGGTTACGTTTTTTGCCGCTCCAATTTTATTCATTCCATACCTATAAAAGTCTATAGAGCGAATAAGCTTGTATTCGTAAGGTTTTATGTTGAGCGCTATATTGCCATCGGGGTGCTTAAACCACAAGTTTTGCCAGTGGTGATGAACTAAATGGTCTAAAAAATTAAGGCCGGTGCTAGGATCGGTGCGGTCGGCTGGTGGCTCCCACCAGCACCAGGTACGATCATTTTGCTGCTTTGGACTCCTATCGAGCAGCAAAATGGTTTTATGCGCCAGCCGTGGCTCGTTCAAAATTCTTAAAGTCAGGCTGATACCGGCACAACCGGCACCTAAAACAATATAGTCAAAGTGTTGGCTATCTGGCATTTGCTGCCATTTTTGAACGCTTTTGGCGCTCGTTATCGGCCAGCACTTTTTGCCAATACTTCTTAGCCACGTACAGCATGCCAAAACTTTCGCCGTGGTGCTTGTCCATGTGCTTGTGGTGCATTTTGTGTGCCCAGCGTATGGTGCGCACATAGGTATTACTCGACCGCGAAAACCATTTGAAACGCTGGTGAATGATAACATCGTGCACCAAAAAATACGCAAACCCATACATGGCTATGCCATAACCAATGGCCGCTGCCCAATACACGCCGTTTTGCAAGCCCAGCATAATACAAAGCCAGCTGGGTATGGCAAAAATGAGGAAGAAAGCATCGTTCTTTTCGAAAATATGGCCGCGTGGGCGGTGGTGATCTTCGTGCAAAATCCACAAGAAACCATGCATTACATATCGGTGGGTGGCCCACGTAATGCCTTCCATGGCAAAAAAAGTACCTAAAGTAATGAGTATCCAGAGCGCAGGATGCATACAGCTGCTTAAATTTATGGGAGCCAGAGTTAAAAAAAGACCACTTTGAAACGGATTGTTTTTTTACTGCGCAAGACACTATAGAAACAAACGCATGAGCAAAAAAAACATCAGCTGAATCATTAACAAATGTAGCGCAAAGTAGTTGTGTTTAGGAAATGGAAAGTAGTAAAATAAGGTTTGCAACAGGATACTTACACCCCACCAACTGTAATAGTTTAGCAAGGGAATGGTACCGTCTTTCCATTGCCAGTAGCCCAATTTTATGGCTACAGGTTCGAGTACCCAGTCGAAAAAAACAGCCAGCAGTGCCGCATCGCCAATAATAGCGGCCCGCATCCACCAGCTGGGGAAGCGTGCATAGGCCCCAGTACTGCTGTTTTGTAGCCTGTGTTGAAGCATGTGCAAGCAGCAGCCTACGCCATACATTACCATAAACCATTGTAAGCCAATAAGAAATGGAACCCCCATCCACTTTGGGCCCAGCACGGTGCCATAGGTATAGTTACCAAAAAGTACCCCGGTGTTTACGCCCACCCACTCGGCAGCAAAACCAGCTGCAGCCGACACCAAAAAAAAGGCCAGAAACCAACCATTGATACGCTGCTGGGTGTAAAAAATTAGGCCGGCACACACCAGAAAATTGACTGGTGTGAGCTGTACAAAATAAGTAGACCTAAAAATGGCCATGGCCACAAAGCCCGACAGGTGAAAGGCAATGGCCACAACAGTGGCTTTTTGAGCCCGGGTATAAGTTTGGAAAGGCACTTTTACATCCATGCAGCTGCAATTTTAACCCTTTTTGACGTCATGACCATTTTAAGGCTGCGCATCGTTAACAAGCCGTGACGCCGTTATCGGGGTTTCGCCCCCTTGTTCTACCACCTTGCAGAAGAATGAAAAGCACTGCCAGCGGCGCATATGGTCAAAAGAAGATGCTGTCGAGCGGCGCTGTTTCTGCCCCGCACAGCCCAGCGCAACTGCTCGGTCTGGCGTAAACAAACAGCTACAAAGGCTGAGTGTACCAAAGGTTAGAACTTTGAAACGGACATCTACTAAGATTCCGGCGCTGGAACCATTTCGGCCATTATTTTGGCACTTTTTAGGCACAGCGGAATGCCGCCGCCGGGGTGCACGCTGCCGCCCACAAAATAAAGGCCGCGTATGCGCTTGGTAAAATTGGCATGCCTAAAAAATGCTGCCAAGGGGCTATTGCTGCTGGTGCCATACAAGCTACCGCGGTAAGAGGCGGTTCGTTCTTCAATCATAATGGGGTTGAGTATGGCCTCGGTGGCAATAAGCGATTCGAGGTTTACAGCTAAAACCCGGCTGAGCTTGGCAATAACTGCCTTGCGCACCTGCTGCTGCAACACGGCCCAGTCTTGCTGCTTGTGGGCGGGCACATTTACCATTACAAACCAATTTTCGCAGCCCGCAGGGGCTTGGTTGGCCTCCATTTTAGAGGTTATATTAATGTACACCGTGGGGTCGGCTGCCACGGTACCTTTTTTAAAAATACAATCGAACTCTTGTTTGTAATCGGCGGTAAAAAAAATATTATGAAGTTGCAACTGCTCAAAACTGTGCTTTACGCCCCAGTAAAATATCAACGCGCTGCTGCTGCGCTCCTGCTTTAATAGTTTGGCCGCTAGCGCCGGCTGGTTGAGCAGATGTTTGTAGGTAAAATACACATCGCCATTGCTTACCACCAAGGCTGCTACATGATTGCCTTGGGCAGTTTGCACGCCTTGCACCTGGCCTTGCTGCCGGTTTATGGCCAGTACGGGTGTGCTAAAATGAAACTGCACACCCATTTTGGTAGCCAGCGCCACCAGTGCATTGGTTATGCTAATCATACCCCCGTTTGGGTAAAACGTACCCTCGTTCATCTCAAGGTGTGGTATCATGCTTAGCATGGCCGGGGCCTTATAGGGATTGCTGCCATTGTAAGTGGCGTAGCGGTTAAACAGCTGCACCGCCTCGGGCGTGCGGAAAGCCCTGGTGTTGAAGCGGTTGAGCGACTTGGTAAGATAGCCAAGCCGCGTGTGCCAAAGGGCTTTTAGCAATGCGGTGTTTAAGTAGGTCTTTAGGCGGTGTAGCGAATTGTTAAGAAAAAACTCGCCAATGTGTTGGTAGGCATTTTGGGCGCGGCTGAGGTAGTTGATTACGGCTTCTGCATTTTCACCCAGCTGTATATGCATGTTGGCCGCCAAACGTTGGGCGTTGGCATGAGCGGTGAGCTGCTTACCATTGGCAAAAAAATACTGGCAGGCCACTGGCACCGACTGGTATTTAAAATAAGCCGCCATGGGCTGGTTGCACAAGGCAAAAAGCTCTTCTATATTCTGTGGCTGGGTAAACAACGATGGACCGGCATCGAACAGGTAGCCCTGCTGTTGAAAAGCCGATAGCTTGCCGCCGGGGTAAGCATTGCGCTCAAAAACCTGTACCGCGTAGCCCTTGGCAGCAAGCCTAATGGCGGAGGCCAAGCCGCCAACACCGGCACCAATTACTATGGCAGTTGACTTGTTCATAAGCATTTATATTAGACGCATGAGCAGATAATTGGTTGTGATGGGCTGCCTACCCACCCCATGCCCATTGGGGATAGTGGGCTTGCAGCTTTGGCAGCGCCAGTAAAAACCATGCGGTAAAGTACTGCGGCTTCTGATGCACTTGGGCCAAGAGTTGAGGTAAGGGCGTATAACGGTAGGCCTCTACCTCGTCTGGGTTCGGCACTATAGGCCCGTTGTATTGGCCGCAAAACACGTGATCGAACTCACATTCTACCAACCCGTTGCTAAAGCTAGCCGTGTAAGTAAAGTGAAAGGCTTTGTGGATGGTGGCGTTGGTGATTCCCATTTCCTCAGCCAAGCGGCGTTGGGCGGCTTGCTCGGTGTCTTCGCCGGGAAAGGGGTGGCTACAACAGGTGTTGGTCCACAAACCACCGCTGTGGTACTTGGTACTGGCACGCTTTTGCAGCAGCATGTGGCCCTCGGCATTAAACAGAAACACGCTGAATGCCCTATGCAAATGAGCAGCCTCATGCGCTGCCATTTTTTCCATGGTACCAATGGGTTCGTCGTTGCTGTTAACTAAAATAACCTGTGTTTCTATCATGCAACGCAAATATGGCGAAATATGGAATCCTTTGGAGATTTTGTGCAATTTTTGAAAAGCAGATTGCACCAAAACAAGATTGCCGCCGCAAGCAAACGTTCAAGTGGGGAGCACACCTTGAACTTGCAGCAAAGACAGCATTTCTAGTTCATTTGATTGCAAAAAAGCCT
>RDXD01000024.1 GCA_004292575.1 Bacteroidota bacterium | reverse complement strand
CAGTGGCGAAGGAAATTGGTACACCGGTTGCTGAATCAGCCAGCACACCGCGTACGTTGTAGTTTTGTGCTGCTAGGGGCTGGAAAAGCAACAGCGTGCATACCAGATTAATCAGTAAGATTTTCAATCGTTTCGATTTTAATCCTAATCGACTTGTTGCAACTTGTGCAATTTGGGTCGATTTCCTCTTGTGCTTCGTTGGCTGCTACTAAGCGCTGAGCTGCGTCTTTATACATTTTTTTGAACTCTAAAAAAGTGCCTTCGGCCTTCGGGAGGCTAAAGTTTTGGTAGGCAACTTCTGTCATAGTTTCCAGCTTCCAATAAATGGTCTTTTCTTCATCGTACAATTCCACGATTAAGCCAGGTAAACCGCCAAATTTCCACGGACCTTCAGCCAAAGGTATTGTTTCGGTAAACCACGCAGCATAAGCGCGACCACGCCAAATGCAAAGTGCCTTTACGCACTCAAAGTCGCCCACGTTTTTTGTGGCATTCGTAATTACCCAGTTAAAGGAGTTTAGACTATCCGAAAAGATTTTTTTTGTTGACTTAACTAGCTTTGAACCATTTTCAAAATACAGGGTGTTGTTTTGGCGATCTTTATAAATAACGGAGCTTCTATTTGATTTGAAGTAACGAACCAACGTGTCGCCTTGCGGTCGATTAACATCCAAAGTAGATTGGTAAGATTCTGAAACGCCTTTCGATACTGTTACTGTATTTTTGGTATCGATTGTCTTAAAGGAATTCGCGGCTAATGCAGCGTAGCCCAAATATTCTAAACGGATGCTTTTACTGGGTTGTTGCGCAAACGTGTAGTTACTCGCTAGAATGGCCAAGAAAACTGTCACTTTTAGAGGATTCATGGTTGCGTATTTTTTTTGTAGTAATATGGCATTTTACTCGTAAATACCATAAGAAAACCATGATCCCGTTTTCTTATGGTATTAAGTTAGACTACAGGGCCTTTACTAGGTTTAATAACCGCGACTGTGCACAAATGCCTGCTTCAATACGGGCTAGTGTAGCCGCGTTGTCGCCACTCGCGCACCTCCTACAGGTAGCGGTAATGGATTCGCCATTGCCAATGTCTGCCGTTGCAGATTGCGTAGAGCAAACCGTTTGAAATAGCGTCAAGGAAACCGGTTCAGCTTGCGTAGATGCAACCGCTGCGGCACTAGATGTCAATGCCAAACCAATCAGACCAATCGATGTGAAAATCAATTTTTTCATATAAAATAATTTTACATAAAAGTCGGGGGGGGGGGGGGCTTTTTCAAAATTTTTTTTCAAATTTCCGAAAAAACTTTTCCACATCTACCCTTACCGCGCCACATTCACCGTTCTTTTCTCTCTAATTACGGTTACTTTTATTTGGCCGGGAAAGGTCATTTCGTTTTGGATTTTCTGGGCAATTTCAAAGCTTAGTTTTTCGCTATCGGCATCGCCTACTTTATCGGCTTCCACTATTACCCTTAGCTCGCGCCCGGCTTGTATGGCGTATGCTTTTTCTACACCGGTGTACGACATGGCCAGTTGCTCAAGGTCTCTTATGCGCTGCATGTACTGCTGCATAATCTCGCGGCGGGCACCCGGTCTGGCACCGCTAATGGCATCGCAGGCTTGCACAATGGGGCTTATAATAAAGTCCATCTCCATTTCGTCGTGGTGGGCACCAATGGCATTTACCACGCTAGGGTGTTCGCCATATTTTTCGGCCAACTTAGCCCCCAGCAGGGCATGGCTCAGTTCGGTTTCCTCGTCGGGCACCTTACCAATATCGTGCAGCAAGCCTGCCCGCTTAGCCAATTTGGCGTTCAGGCCCAGTTCCGCCGCCATTATGCCGCAGAGGTTAGCCGTTTCGCGGCTGTGCATCAGCAGGTTTTGACCATAGCTGCTTCTAAAGCGCATGCGGCCCACCATGCGCACCAGTTCTTTGTGCAGCCCGTGTATGCCCAGTTCAATAAGGGTGCGTTCGCCAATCTCCATTACCTGCTCTTCTATTTGGCGGCGTGTTTTCTCCACCACCTCTTCTATGCGGGCGGGGTGTATGCGGCCATCACCCACCAAGCGCTGTAAGCTTAGGCGGGCAATTTCGCGGCGCAGCGGGTCAAAGCTGCTTAGTATAATGGCTTCGGGCGTATCGTCCACCACCAAATCTACGCCGGTGGCGGCCTCAATGGCGCGTATGTTGCGCCCCTCGCGGCCTATAATTTGGCCCTTTATTTCATCGCTTTCAAGGTTAAATACCGTTACGGCATTTTCAATGGCCTGTTCTGCCGCGGTGCGCTGTATGGTTTGAATAATAATTTTGCGGGCTTCCTTATTGGCTTTCAGTTTGGCTTCATCAATAATTTCTTGCTGTATGGCTGTGGCCCGGCCTTGTGCCTCTTGCCGTATGGCCTCTAGCAGTTGGTTTCGCGCTTCCTCCACGGTAAAGCCAGCAATTTTTTCCAGTTTTTGGGCCTGCTCCTCCACCAACTTGTCTAGCGCAAGGCGGCGTTCATTCTGTGCCTCAATTTGGCGGTTCAAATTTTCTTTGGTGGCCTCGTTTTCTTTTATTTGTTTGTCAAGGTTGCCGTTTTTCGAATTGATGCTTTGCTCTTGGCTGCGCACCCGGCCCTCGGCCTCAGCAATTTTACGGTTGCGGTCGTTTACTTCGCGTTCGTGATCGGCTTTTAGCTGTACAAATTTTTCTTTGGCTTCAAGCAGTTTTTCTTTTTTTAGGTTTTCGGCAGCTTGTTGCGCTTCGGCGGTTATTTTTTGTGCCAGTAGCTCGGCCTCTTCAAGTTGTTTTTTAGTGTTGGCCGAAAACAGAAATTTTCCGGCTATGGCACCGGCTATCAAGGCAATTATCGCAACAACTATCGTTAATACTAATGGATCCATTTTTGGGGTGGTTGGTTTGTGTAAGTTTACAATATGTAGGCGCTATGACCATATTTTTGTGATGTATTGAGCGCATAGCGGGCGAAAATACGGAAAATAGCGGTTGTTTCGGGGCGGCTTTTAGCGATGTTTCTGGTTTTGAAGAGTTTATACAGCGTATTCACGCTTAGCCTCGCAGTGTTAATGTA
The DNA here is from genome assembly GCA_004292575.1 of Bacteroidota bacterium. Taxonomy (GTDB): domain Bacteria; phylum Bacteroidota; class Bacteroidia; order Chitinophagales; family Chitinophagaceae; genus Phnomibacter. The sequence continues at coordinate 152 of RDXD01000024.1, read as the reverse complement.
GTTTTTTTTTGGGCTTTTATACGGCAAAATACCTGAAAATGTTAATGGTTGCATGCGCCAAACCGTCTTAAAAATTTAACGATTGTTGTGGTTATGGTGCCACGGCCATGACGGTTGGCAGCGGTAAGCTTTGCACAGCAGTGCAAGTTTGT
>RDXD01000023.1 GCA_004292575.1 Bacteroidota bacterium | reverse complement strand
CAATATGCCCACTATGCTAAGCCGCGAGGGGCCCATGGCGGCCGTGGCCGATGTGGATGCAGATGGTTTGGAGGATGTTTACATTGGCGGAGCGGCGGGCCAATCGGGCCAACTGTATTTGCAAAAGCCGAGCGGTTATATACGCTCGGTGCAGCCAGCTTTTGCCCTATTTGCCGACTTTGAGGATGTGGCCACCGCTTTTTTTGATGCTGATGGGGACGGCGACCCTGATTTGATGGTGGGCAGCGGCGGCAACCATTTGCCCGCTGGTGTACGCGAAATGCAAAATCGGCTTTATAAAAACGATGGGAAGGGCGTTTTTACCCTAGATGCAAACGCCCTGCCTCAAAACCTGGGCAATACCAGCGTAATTGCACCAGCCGATTACAACGGGGATGGAAAAATAGATGTGTTTGTGGGCAGCAAAGCCGTGCCACAGCAGTATGGTGCCATGCCCACCCACTATTTGCTACGCAATATAGGCAATGGGCGTTTTGAAAACCAAACCGAACGCGACTTTCCGGGAGCAAGTCGGCTTTCATTTGTAACCGCCGCCGTGTGGGCCAACATTTTGGGTGGGCCGCAAAGCGAATTGATAGTGGTGGGCGAATGGATGGAGCCGCAGGTGTTTACCATTAAAAATAATGCGCTGGTAAAGGTAGAAACCAACCTTGGCGGCAAATGGGGCTGGTGGCAAAGCCTTGCCGTGGCCGATCTTGATGCTGATGGGGATAATGACCTTGTGCTGGGCAACATTGGCGAAAACTGCTACCTCCGCCCCGATTCTTTGCATCCTGTAAAGCTGTGGTACAATGATTTTGATGGCAACCAGCTGTACGACAAGGTTTTAACCCGCACCATTGATGGCAAAGATTTACCTGTTTTTTTAAAGCGCGACTTAACCGACCAAATACCATCGCTAAAAAAACAGAACCTAAAGTTTGAAGCCTTTGCCACAAAGAGCCTGCAAGAGCTTTTTTCGGCAGATGCGGTAAAAAATAGCAATCAATACCGCTTCGATTTTGGCAGCAGTGTTGTAGCCATTAACCAAGGTAATGGACAGTTTGGGATGATGAAGTTGCCTGCCGAGGCGCAGTTTTCGAGCATTTGCGCCATACAGGTGCTTGATGCCAATGCAGATGGTAAGCCCGACCTGTTGGTAGGTGGCAACCAGTTTGCAATGCTGCCGCAATTTGGTAGATTAGATGGCAGCCGGGGTAATTTGCTCCTCAACACAGGCGGTGGGGTTATGGCATGGTGCCCGCCGCGTTATTCGGGTGTAGATGTAGAGGGTGTTATTAAAGATATAAAACTGCTTCCGGGAAAAAAGAACCAATTTTTGCTGCTGCGCAACGATGCTTCTCCGGTATTGCTTCGTTTAAAACCGTTGTAAAAAACCATGCGGTACATAAACAATCTGCTTTGCAAGGCGCGTTTTGTACACTGTGTTAGCAGGGTACTGGCGAGGCGTGTAGCCTGTTGGCTGGTGGTGCTGGCTACAGCCTTGGGCGGCTGCCAAACCGGTACCACGCCCCAGGGCAGCCCGCTGTTTAAAACACTCGATCACCAAGTTACAGGCCTGCATTTTGCCAATACCCTTACGCCTACCGTGGCTTTCAACATGTTTAAATACATGTACTTCTACAATGGTGCAGGCTTGGCTGCCGCCGATTTTAATAACGATGGTTTAATAGATATCTTTTTTGCATCTAACCAAGGGCAAAACAGCCTTTATCTCAACCGTGGGCATCTTAGGTTTGAAGACGCCACGGTGGCCGCAAAAGTGCCCACAGGCGGCGGCTGGAGCACCGGCGTAAGCGTAATAGATATCAACAACGATGGCATGATGGATTTGTACGTGTGCCAAGTAAACAACCTTGAAGGGCTAAAGGGGAAAAACCAGCTTTTGGTATGCCAGCGTATGGTGAATGGTGTGCCCGAGTATGCCGATGAAGCCGAAAAATATGGCCTAAACTTTAGCGGCTTCAGCACACAAGCTGCCTTTTTTGACTACGATTTGGATGGTGATTTGGATATGTATTTACTAAATCACGCCATTGACCACAACGGTAGATTTGCTGAGCGCAGGCAATTTTTGGGAACTTTCGATAGCCTTAGTGGCGATAGGCTTTATCAAAATACCCAAGGGTATTTTACCGACGTAACTGTGGGGTCGGGCATCAACAGCAATGCCATAGGCTATGGCCTGGGCATTGCCATAAGCGATGTAAACTTAGATGGCTGGCCCGACATCTATGTGGGTAACGATTTTCATGAAAATGACTATCTCTATATCAATCAGCGCAACGGAAGCTTTGCCGATGAAGCCACCCTGCGTACCATGCATACCAGCCAGTTTAGTATGGGTGTGGATGTGGCCGATATAACCAACGATGGTTTTCCTGAAATAATTAGCCTGGATATGCTACCTCAAGACCCCTACATCTTAAAGCGAAGCCTGGGCGAAGACACGTACGACATTTTTAAAATGAAGCTGGGGTTTGGGTATCACCCTTACTTTACCCGCAATAATTTGCAGCTAAATAGGCGCAATGGTTTCTTTAGCGAAACGGGGCTTTACAGTGGTGTAGCCGCTACCGATTGGAGTTGGGCGGCACTGTGGATGGATTTTGACAACGACGCAAAAAAAGATTTATTCATTACCAACGGCATACCCAAACGTCTGAACGATATGGATTATGTGAGCTTTGTTTCAGATAAAGCCATGCAAACCAAAATCGTCAACAACCAGTTGAGCGATAGCGATTTCGCCATCATAAATAATTTTCCCGAAATAAAGTTGCCCAACTGCTTCTATGTTAACACGGGCAACGCCCATTTTGTGGATGTGGGCAAGCAGGTAGAGGGCAATTCGCCAACATTTAGCAACGGAGCCGTAACGGCCGATTTTGATAATGATGGCGACCTCGATATCGTAGTAAACAACATAGCCGATGCGGCCATGCTGTACGAAAACACCACCAACACCACCAACACCACCAACGAGGCCAAGCCATCCCAAGCTGCCGATTTGGTATTACAAGGCAGTCTTCAAAACCGCAATGCCATAGGCTCTAAATTGGTGCTTTTTTGTGGCACCGAAGTAATGACCTACGAAAAAACCCCCGTTCATGGCTTTTTAAGCAGCATGGAAACGCCCTTGCATGTGGGTTTAAAAGACCAAAAAATTGATTCGGGGTATTTGATATGGCCCGACAACAGTTGCGAACGCATAACGGCATC
>RDXD01000425.1 GCA_004292575.1 Bacteroidota bacterium | reverse complement strand
TTGGGGGCCGCGGCGCATCAGTAGTCTATCACCTGCTCTTCCATAATGGCGGGCATGGGCCTAAATTCGTATTGCTGGTTGCGCAGTTGGGGTTCGAAGCCGGCCTCGCGTATGGCCGCTTGTATGCCGGTGCTGGTAAAGCGGTGTGGGGCACCGGCGGCACTTACCACGTTTTCTTCTATCATAATGCTGCCAAAATCGTTGGCACCGGCGTGCAGGCACATTTGCGCCACGGCCTTGCCCACGGTTAGCCAGCTGGCCTGTATGTTTTTTACGTTGGGCAGCATTATCCGGCTCATGGCTATCATGCGCACATACTCCTGTGATGTGGTAAGGTTGTGCACGCCGCGTATGCGGGTAAGCAGGGTGTCCACATCCTGAAAGGTCCATGGTATAAAGGCAATAAAGCCCTTGGCCCCGTCGGGTTTTTTGCCCTGCACCTCGCGTAGCCTGGCCAGGTGCTCAAAGCGCTCTCGCAGGGTTTCCACGTGGCCAAACATCATGGTGGCGCTGGTGGTAAGGTCTAGCTTATGGGCTTCGTGCATTATATCGAGCCACTCTTGGGCCCCGCATTTGCCTTTGGCTATTAGCCGGCGCACACGGTCCACCAGTATTTCGGCACCGGGGCCGGGTAGGCTGTCTAGTCCGGCTTCTTTTAGGGCCATCAGCACTTCGCGGGGGCTGGTTTTTTCCAGCTTGGCTATATGGGCCACCTCGGGTGGGCCCAGCGCGTGCAGCTTTACTTGCGGAAACTCGGCTTTTATGGCCCTAAATGTATCTTGGTAAAATTGCAGGCCCAGGCCGGGGTGGTGGCCCCCTTGCAGCAGCAGTTGCTCGCCGCCATAGCGCAGGGTTTCGGCTATTTTTTTGCGGTAGGTGGCCATATCGGTTATGTAGGCATCGGGGTGGCCGGGCACCCTAAAAAAATTGCAGAATTTGCAATTGGCCACACACACGTTGGTGGTGTTAAGGTTGCGGTCAATAATCCAGGTAACCTTGCCGTGCGGCACCTGCTGCTGGCGCAGGGTATTGGCTATGGCCATAAGGTCGCCCAGCGGGGCATGGGTAAATAGGTATTCGCCTTCTTCCACCGTTAGCCATTCAAAGCGCAGGGCCTTGTTGTATAGTTCGTTTAGCGTCATCATAGTATGTATTTTGACAGCGGGGCCGCTGTGGCCGTGGCCGCATTAACCAACCTTTGTTGGCATCTTTTGTTAGGTATGCCGCTGGGCTGGCACTGCAAAGCTATTGCTTGCGGGCCTGTGGGCAACGTTGCACGTACACATAAACCCCAAATGGTATAATTTAGTTCATTGCTAGCCCCTTATTGCATGGCCACTGCCCGTTTTATACACACCTGTTTTGCCCGCTTGCAAGCCAGCCTGCTGCTGCTGGCCACGGCTTTTACCAGCGTTGGGCAAGAGGTTTTTGCCGAGCCGGCGGCTGTGCGCCTTACCAAGTTTGGCTTCGAGCAGCTTAGCGGCGGCGTTATGTTGGTAAGGGCCACCCTCGATGGCCGTACCGATTCGCTCAACTTTATACTCGACACGGGCAGCGGCGGCATTAGCCTCGACAGTGTTACGGTGGCCGAGTTGGGCCTTAGCTTAGAACCCAGCAACCGCACCATTAGGGGCATTGCCGGGGTTAGGCAGGTTAGTTTTGCCAACAACCACCGGCTCAATTTGCCGGGCCTAACGGTCGATAGCCTCAATTTTCATGTAAACGATTATGGCCTGCTGAGTGCGGTGTATGGTTTTAAAATTGACGGCATTATTGGCTACTCGTTTTTTAAGCGCTACATTGTGCGTATTAATTACGATAACCTCACCATTGAGGTGTTTAGCCCAGGCGCTTACCGCTACCCCCGTGGTGGCCACATGCTGCGCCCCGCCATTTCGGGCCTGCCCATGCAGTATGCCGAGTTTGCCGAAAACCACCGCTTTTTAGGCCGCTTTTACCTCGATACCGGGGCGGGCCTTTGCCTGCTGCTTAGCCAAGATTACTGCACCGACAGCGCCATATTTGCACCCCACAAAAAATTTTACAATACCGTGGCCGAGGGCTTGGGGGGCAAAAAGTTTATGAAGCTAACCGTAATAAAGCAGTTTAAACTGGGGCCATACCGCTTTAAAAAAGTGCCGGTATTTGTATTCGACGATGAGTTTAACGTAACCGCCTACCCATTTTTGGGCGGGCTTATTGGCAACGATTTGCTGCGCCGCTTCAATTTGGTGGTCAACTATGGCCGCAGCCAAATTCACCTGCTGCCCAATACCCATTTTAAAGAGGAGTTTGACTACAGCTACACCGGCCTAAGCCTTTACATGGAGGGCGATGATATTGTGGTGGGCGAAATAATGCCCCAATCGCCAGCCGAAAAAGCTGGGCTACAGGTAGGCGACATTATAAAAGGGGTGCAAAACAACCTCACCAACAATTTGCAGCAGTACAAACTACTAATGCAAAATACCACCCAGCGCATCAGGGTTATTTACAACCGCAGGGGGGTGTTTGCCCAAACCCATATTTCGGTTAAGAGCATTAAGAAATCGTAACCAAGCATGGTTGGGCCAGTTTTTTGGGCTTTATTTGCACTTGGCGCAAGCAGTACCAAAACTTACACCAACTGCCCGTGGTTCATGTAGGGGCCGCAGCGGGTGCCGTGTATTCAAAACCAAAACATAATTTTACCCACTTCACCCGCCATGCAGGCACTCCAAAACAACCCCACATGAAGCCATCGCTACTCTTTTGCAGCCTGCTGCTTGCTTTTTCAAGCCTCTACAGCCAAGGCCTAGAAACCTTTAACAACATGCCTGCCAGCAGCAGCAGTTACGAAACCCGAAACTGGGTGGGCGATAATGGCCTTGCCTGGACCGCCACCGATGCCCGCACCGACCGCGACGCCGATATCAACGGCCGTGCTATAGGTGTGCGGGTAGGCCGCGTTACCTGCAACAACATACCCAATGGCATAGCCACCCTGCAGTTTAGTTTTAGATATTTGTTTGCAGCCGGTGGCGATGGCCGCATTGTCATTCGCATTAATGGCGATAGCATTACCCAAGTGGTGGTGCCTACCACCGCCGGCACCAACCAAGTTAGCCCCGTTTTTACCATCAACAGAGCAGGTACATTTAACCTAGAACTGGTGCAGGCCAACCCACGCTCGGGCAACGGCCCACGCATAGCCATTGATGATGTAGCGTGGACGGCTTTTGCCAATACCACGCCCTGCGTGGCACCTGCTGCACAGCCCACAGCGCTGGTGTTTAGCACCATTACCACCGGTAGCATCAGCGGCAGTTTTACGCCGGCCAACCCCGCCGCCAACAAATATCTGGTACTCATTAGCACTGCCAACAGCCTATCGCAGCTGCCAATTAATGGTACCACTTATAGCCAAGATGAGGTACTGGGCAATGCCGTGGTGGTAAGCCAAAGTGCGGCCACCACCTTTGTAGCCGACGGTTTGCTTAGCGGCACCGCCTACTATTTCACCGTGTTTGCTTACAACGATTTGTGCGTGGGCGGACCCTTGTACAACGGCGCCAGTATGCTTATGGGCAGCACCACCACGGCCACGCCGGTGGTTTGTGCTGCTCCCGCCAACCCGCCGGGCACTCTGGCATTTGGCACCATTACCAACACCAGCATTTCGGGCACATTTGCCGCCAGTGCCACAGCCGATAGTTACCTTGTGCTGGTTAGCCCCACCAGCAGCCTTGGCTTTGTCCCCACCAATGGCACCGCCTACACCGTTGGCCAAAGCCTGGGCAGTGGCACGGTTATAAAGTTTGGTGCCGGCACCGGTTTCTTAGCCTCGGGCCTCACCCCAAGCACGCCCTATTTCTTTCATGTGTTTGCGCTTAACAATGCCAGCTGCACCGGCGGTCCCCAGTACAACAGCACTGCTGCCACCGGCACCACCAGCACCAGCAATAGCAATACGGGCATACCTCCGGGCTACTATGCCAGCATTACCAACCAAACCTGCGCCACGCTCAAAACCGCCCTTCGCGATGTTATTTCGGCTGGTGCCGTGGCCCGCACCTATGGCGATTTAATAGGCCAATACGCCCTTACCGACATTAAGCCACGCGAAGTTGGCAGCGGCTCGGCCAATGTTATTTGGGATATTTATAGCGATTTGCCAGGGCCCAACAACGACCCCTATAACTACACCACCACCCAAAACAGCTGCGGTAGCGGCGAGGGTACTGGCTGGAACCGCGAGCACAGCGTGCCACAAAGCTGGTTTACCGGCAACACCAATCCCGGCCCCGGCACCGATTACCACCACATTTTTCCCACCGACTGCGCAGTAAACAGTGCCCGTGGCAGCTTTATTTACGGCGAAGTGGCCGCCGCCAACTACACCAGCCAAAACGGCAGCAAAAAAGGCAGCAGCGCCATTGCCGGTTTTAGCGGCGAGGTGTTTGAGCCCATTAACGAGTATAAGGGCGATGTGGCCCGCGCCTTTCTGTACTTTGTAACCCGCTACCAATCCAATATGACCAGCTGGAGCGGCGGTAGCAATGGTACCCAGGCCATGGACCCCACCACCTTCCCCAGTGTGGATGTACCCTATCTTAAACTCATGCTACAGTGGCACAACCAAGACCCCGTAAGCACCAAAGAAATTGTGCGCAACAATGGTGGCTACGACTTTCAGGGCAACCGCAACCCCTACGTTGATCGCCCCGAACTGGTAGATTTGGTATGGAATGCCAATTGCGCCGGGCTATCTACCCTGCCGGTAGATTTACTAACCTTTGGGGGCAAGCTAAATGGCAATATGGTAAACCTAAGCTGGCAGGTGGCCAACGAGCAAAACCTGCAAGCCTATGTGGTAGAGCGCAGCCTCAATGGCAAAGATTACACCGCCCTGGCCCAGCGCAGCGCCATTGGTAGTGCCCAGTATAGTTATGCCGATAACATCAGCAGTTTGGCTGGCCGCCGCCTGTACTACCGCATTCGCATGGCCAATAAAGATGGCAGCTTCCGCCACAGCCGCATTTTTACCCTGCACACGCCCCAAAATACCATGTTTAGCGTGTATCCCAACCCCGTTACCCGCGGCCCCCTTACCGTGGTGGTAAGCAGCGGCACCTCGGGCGGCACCTTGCAGGTGTTAGATATGGCAGGCCGCCAGCTTATGCAAAAAGCCTTTGCCGGCCCTGGCCAAATACAGTTGCAACTCAACCACTTACCCAGCGGCAGCTACCTGCTGCGCATGCAGGCCAATGGCACTTCCGCCCAAAGCCGCATTCAGGTAAGCAAGTAGGCCGTTGCCATTTTTACCCATCACCACACCCATGGCCGTTTACCCGGTTCGTGGGTGTGTTTTTTTATTTTGGGGCCCATGGGCCGCATACCAAGGCCGGGCCTTGGTACGCCGCCCTACGGCTTTGGCCCGGCTGCTAACCCTGGCGGCACGCGGTTAGCAGCCGGGCTTCCCTGCGGGCGGCGGGGCCATGGGGCCTTTGCAGCACCGCTAGGCAAGTAGCAGCACCGCTGCCCATGCGCAGGCTTGCACCCACCGCCACCGCCCAGGGCCAACTATTATGCACGCCCTTGGTTATTGTTATTTTACTTTGCCCATCTTTCTTCCCAAAAAACACATCCGGCACCCCATGCATTACCAACAATTTCAACTCAATAACGGCCTTCAGGTACTCGTTCACCCCGACCACACCACACCCATGGCCGTGGTAAACATTATGTACAATGTGGGTGCCCGCGACGAGGACCCCAACCACACCGGCTTTGCCCACCTGTTTGAGCACCTTATGTTTGGCGGCAGCATAAACATACCCGAGTACGATGAGCCGCTGCAAGTGGCCGGCGGCGAAAACAACGCCTACACCACCAACGATTTAACCAACTACTATGTGCAGCTGCCCGCCCAAAACCTCGAAACCGCCTTCTGGCTCGAAAGCGACCGCATGCTGAGCCTGGCCTTTGGCACCAAAAGCCTCGAGGTGCAGCGCAAAGTGGTGTGCGAGGAGTTTAAAGAGCACTACATTAATAAGCCCTACGGCGATGTGTGGCACAAAATGCGCGCCCTGGCCTATACCACACACCCCTACCGCTGGCAAACCATTGGCGCCAGCCTGGCCCATGTTGAAGCCACCCAACTGCAACAGGTTAAAGATTTTTTTGCCAAGCACTACACGCCCTGCAATGCCATAATGGTGGTGGCCGGGGCGGTAACCACAGACCAGGTAAAAGCACTGGCCCAAAAATGGTTTGGCCCCATACCTGCAGGCACCCTTTACCAGCGCCAGCTGCCCGCCGAGCCCGTGCAAACCCAAGCCCGGCACCTTACCGTAGAGGCCAATGTGCCCATTGATGCCCTGTACAAATGCTGGCACATGGGTGGCCGGCTTAGCAACAGCTACTACTGCATAGAGCTGCTAACCGAAATATTGGGCGCCGGTGGCAGTAGCCGCCTGCACCAGCAGCTGGTAAAAGAGCAGCAATTGTTTAGTAATATTGAATGCTACCATTTCGGCAGCATCGATCCCGGCCTGCTGGTTATAGAAGGCAAGCTCGTAAAGGGCGTTACGCACCAAGTTGCCGATGCCGCCATAAACCAGCTTATTGGCCAATTGCTACAGCAGGGCATTACCGAGCAAGAGCTGGCCAAAGCAAAAAACAAAACCGAAAGCCAAATTGCCTTTGAAGACATCAGCCTCATGAACCGGGCCAACAATTTGGCATTCTATGCCCTGTTGGGCAATCCTGAGCTCATGCATCAGGAATTGGAAAAATACCAAAGCTTTACCACGCAGCAGGTTATGGCCGAAGCCGCCTTGGTGCTTAGCCCCAACAACTGCAGCACCATGTATTACAAAGCCAACGCCCAGGCCCTAGCCACCATGGCCGGCGCCGACGAAGACGAAGACGACGATGAAACCGCCGATTTTTAAGCAACGCAACCCGCCACAAAACAAGCGGCACCGGCCCGCACACCTTGGTATGGCTTATAGAAAATTGCAGGCAGATGCCCTTTTCGATGGCAGCACGCTGCACCACAACAAAGTGCTGGTAACCACCGCCAATGGCACCATTATAGACGTGGTGGAGGCTGGCGCCAGCGGCACCCACAATGATGATGTGGAGCACCACAGCGGCTGGCTTTGCCCCGGTTTTGTAAATGCCCACTGCCACACCGAGCTTAGCCACATGCAGGGCAGCATACCCGCTGGCACTGGTATGGTGCCTTTTTTGCAGCAGGTGGTGCTGGGCCGCGCAGCACCCCAGCAGGCCATCCAACACAGCATGGCATTGGCGGTGGCAGCCATGTATAAAAATGGCATACAAGCCGTGGGCGATGTGTGCAATACCAATAATGGCTTTGCCATTAAAGCCGCCAGTCCCCTGCATTTTCACCATTTTTTTGAGGTGAGCGGCTTTGTACCCGCCACGGCCCACCAGCGCCTGCAGCCGTTGCTGCAATTGCAACAGCAGTGGGCGCAGCAGCATGGCGGCCCCAGCAGCGTGGTGCCACATGCACCTTACTCGGTTAGCCAGCCCCTGCTGCAGTTGTTGGCACAGCTTGGCCCCGCCATTAGCACCATACACCACATGGAAAGCGCCGCCGAAATGGCGTTTATGGCGCACAAAACCGGTCCCATGCTGGGCTTGTTTGAGGCTTTGGGCATACCGCTGCACTTTTTTGAGCCCTTAGAACAGGGGGTGGCCGGCTGGCTAAAGCCCTACTTTGAAAGCACGCCACAACTGGTGTTGGTGCACAACTGCCACACCAGCGAAGAACATGTGGAATTTCTGCAAGCCCTAAACCAGCAATCGGTGCAGGGGGCCAGTGCGGGTGCTAGGTTTTACTGGTGTCTTTGCCCCAATGCCAACCTGTACATTGGCAACCCGCTGCCCAATGTGCCCCTGCTGGCCGCCAGCGGCCTGCCCATTTGTGTGGGCACCGATAGCCTGGCCAGCAACCAACAGCTTTGTATTTTATTTGAGTTGCAAACCCTGCAAGCCCAGTATGCGCACCTCTCCACCACACAGCTGCTACAGTGGGCCACGCTAACTGGGGCCATGGCCTTGGGTTTGCAGCAGCAATTGGGCAGCTTTGCACCCGGCAAAAAACCGGGCATTTTGCTGCTGCAAGGGCTTAATGCGCTTACCTTGCAGCAAGGCCGGGTGCAGCGGCTGGCCTAACCCCTTTTCACTACTTTTTTTAATCCGCCATTTTCCCAAATTTCTTTTGCATGGTTATCATTCCCGGCCAAATAAGCACCGCACAACTGCACCATCATCTTTTGGGCGCCGTAGCCCCCCGGCCCATTTGCTTTGCCAGCACCGTAGATGTGCAGGGTAAGCCCAACCTTAGCCCCTACAGCTTTTTTAATGTGTTTGGCAGCAATCCGGCCACGCTTATTTTTTCGCCCAGCAGGCGGGTGCGCAACAATACCATTAAGCATACCCTAGAAAACGTAATGGCCACCAACGAGGTGGTTATAAACTTGGTAACCTATGCCATGGTGCAGCAAACCAGCCTTAGCAGTGGCGAGTACGACCGCGGCGTGGATGAGTTTGAAAAAGCTGGATTTACCAAGCTGCCCGCCCTGCACGTAAAACCCTACCGCGTGGCCGAAAGTCCGGTGCAAATAGAGTGCACCGTGCGCCAAATTATACCCACCGGCGACCAAGGTGGCGCAGGCACGCTGGTGATTTGCAATGTGGTGGCCATGCACATCAACGATGCCGTTTTGGATGCCAACCAACAAATAGACCCCCATAAAATTGACCTGGTGGCCCGCATGGGTTTAGACTATTATTGCCGGGCCAGCGGCCAAGCTGTTTTTGAGGTAGAAAAACCCGGCAGCCAGGTGGGTATTGGCTTTAATGGCTTGCCGCCAGCCGTAAGAAACAGCAGCATCCTTTCGGGCAATAACCTGGGCCAACTGGCCAGCGTACCCGAGCTGCCCACCATCGATCCCGCCTTCTCCGACGACCGCGTAAAACAGATTGTGCAGTACTACGGCATATCGCCTACCGAAATGGAGCAGGAAATGCACCATTATGCCAAGCAGCTGCTCAACGATAACAAGGTGGCACAGGCTTGGCAGGTATTGCTTACCTAACCCTGTTGGCAGCTTAAGCCTTGGTTCGGCCTTGCTGCATTAAGTACGCCAAGGTTTGGGGTATGTTATTGGCCGCTTGCACCACGCTGGGTTGTGGGGCATTGCGCCATGCTGCTATTTGGTTGGCAAACTGCGGTGTGTTTGCATCGCTAAGAATGGCAACGCCCATTTGGGCCAGTGCAGCCGCATTGCACAATTGCTCGTATTGCCCACGTATGGGTATGCACATTATCCGCTTTTTTAAATACAGTGCCTCGGCAGGGGTTTCAAAACCAGCACCCGTTATAATGCCGTGGCAGTGTATAAGGCTTTGGTTAAATGCCGCTTGGCTAACCGGAAAATAAGAAATGTTGCCGCTGGTGCTGGCTGCGCTAAGGCCCGGCAAAAACCAATGAAACTGAAGGTGTGGCAATGCTTTAAAATGCGGTTCCAGGCGGTGCCGCTCGTAGGCCGCCAGGTAAACGGTAATGTGGCCGCCATCGGTAGGGTTGGCCTGCACAAACTCATCTTTTATAACCGGCGGAAAAATAAAGCTATCGTAAGCGCAAAAGTGCAGGCCAACATAATGGCTGGCCGGGGCATACTTTTTTAGCAGCCATTCGCCCAGCAGTTGGCGCTTGGCGGGCCTGGGGGCATGTGGGCTCATAAAGCTGGCTTGGTGGCCAAATTGCACGCTGGGCAGGCCCTTCATGCGGCATGCTTGCGCCGTTACAAACTCAAAGTCGTTTATAATAATGTCATAGTTTTCAAGCGGCAGTTGTTTGGCCTCGCGTAGCGCCCGCAGCAGGCTGTTTTGGCGCCACATGCGGGCATAGTCCAAACCCCCGCCGGGGCTGTAAAACAAGCTCATTCCCTTGCTTTTATAGGTCGCCGGCAGGTTGCTGCTAAGGCTGGCATTGCTGCCACTTAAAAAAATATCTACCGTGCCAAATTGTTGCAGATAAGGCAACAGCTGCGTAGCACGGCTAATGTGGCCATTGCCCGTGGCCTGCACCGCGTAAAATATTTTCATGTGGTTGTTTGCCCTGCGCCGTTGCGGCTTGCAGAGATTGTTTTTTTATCCTGCAATATAGCGCCATTACCGCATGTTTTTTTAAACACATACCGGGCTATTGGCATGTTGCAGGTTTCATTTTTTTGCAGCGCAATACAAATCGCCCGGTTGTTACACACTGTGGCGGGCAGGGGGCTTCAAAAAAGCTACACGGCCAGCGAGTTTATGTAGAGCATCACCTCATCACTTACCACGTTTAAAACCGGTTTTTGCTTTCTAATCACTATTTTTTCAAAGTTCTTTGCATTGTAGGTGTAAATGTTCCAGTCGCCGTTGGAGTATTCCAGGCTGCTAAGGTTCTCTACCCAGTCGCCGCTGTTTAAATACATCACCGATCCCTTATCGGTAGTAATCAGCCGCTTTTGCTGCTGGTGAATATGCCCGCAGATTACATAATCGTACTTTTTTTCAATGGCCAATTCGGCAGCGGTTTGTTCAAAGTTGGCTATCCAGCTTACGGCTTTTTTTACGCCGTTTTTCACCTTTTTGCTCAGGCTCATTTTTTCCCGGCCGCACAGTTTTAGGGTCCAGTTTATCACACCGTTCAGCATAATTAGTAAATCGTAGCCATGCCCACCCAACTTAGCCAGCAGTTTTGCACTGCCCTTGGTGGTGGCATCAAATACATCGCCATGAAAAATCCAGCACATGCTGTTGTTTATTTCCATCACCAGCTTATCGGCAATTTGCAGGTTGCCCAATTGCATATCGCTATACTTACGCAGCATTTCGTCGTGGTTGCCGGTTATGTATATCACCCTGGTGCCGCTGGTCATCATGTTCATCACTTCTTTAATAATCTCCATGTGGCTGGCCGGAAAATAGTGCTTGCTAAAATTCCACACATCAATAAAGTCGCCGTTCAAAATCAGCAGACCAGTTTCAATGCTGCGCAAATAATTCAACAATTCGTTTGCCTGACAGCCGTAGGTACCTAGGTGTACGTCGCTTATCACCACAACTTCAACCTTACGCTTTTGCATTTTAATGGGGGTTAAGCAAAACTCACAACCCAATGTTAGAGAATTGTATCCCCGCTATTAAGGAATTGTGATGCATTGGGGTTGTTAACAGCCCGCAAAAAATGTGCGTAAATAACCAGCGCCTATACCGGTTTTTTGTTTATTGAATTACCAATACCAAAACAGTATGAAACGGTTAACTTTGCCGCCCATTTAAACGTGTAAACACCCTCTATAAGCTATTATGAATCCCATTTTGAGCGAACAAGAATTGATACGCCGCGAGAAACTAACCGAATTAGAAGCAGCCGGTATTGACCCATATCCTGCCGCGCTTTACCCCGTTTCCCACTATTCAGCCGACATTAAAGCGGGCTTTAGCCCCGATGATGCAGCGCAATTTGCCAACGTGTGTGTGGCTGGCCGCATCATGAGCATCAACGATAAGGGCAAGGTATTCTTCATCAAAATTCAAGACAGTCGGGGCATTATTCAGTTGTATGTGCGGCGAGATGATTTATACCCCGGCGAAGACAAGCAGGAGTGGGATGTGCTGATAAAGCGGGGGTTGGATTTAGGCGATTTTATTGGCTGCAAAGGATATGTGTTTGTTACCAAAACCGGCGAAACCAGTATTCATGCCCAAAACTTGACCTTGCTGGCAAAAAGTTTAAAGCCACTGCCGGTAGTAAAGCGCGACGAAGATGGACACGTGTACGACGAAGTAACCGATCCCGAATTTAAGTACCGCCAGCGCTACGCCGATTTGGTGGTAAACCCCGATGTAAAAAAAATATTTCTTCAGCGCACCAAACTGGTAAATACCATTCGACAGTTTTTAAATGAGCGGGGTGCCATTGAGGTAGATACGCCCGTGCTGCAACCTATACCGGGTGGTGCCACGGCCCGTCCATTTGGTACACACCACAATGCTTTGGATGTGCCCATGTTTATGCGCATTGCCAACGAGCTGTATTTAAAGCGTCTTATTGTGGGCGGCTTCGATTGGGTGTACGAGTTTAGCCGCAACTTTAGAAACGAAGGCATGGACCGTACCCACAACCCCGAGTTTACCGTGCTGGAATGGTACACCGCTTACAAAGATTACTACTGGATGATGGAGGTGACCGAGCAACTGTTTGAAACCATTGCACTGGCACTGCACGGTACCACAGCCGTAAAATTGGGCGATAAAATAATTGATTATAAAGCGCCATTTAAACGCGTTACCATTTTTGATGCGGTAAAAGAACATACGGGCATCGACATTAGCCACATGAACGAAGACGAGCTGCGCGCCGTGTGCGGGCAGTTGCATATTGATGTGCACGCCAGCATGGGCAAGGGCAAATTGATTGACGCCATATTTGGTGCCACCAGCGAGCATAAGTACATACAGCCCACTTTTATAATGGATTATCCCATTGAAATGAGTCCGCTAACCAAAAAGCACCGCAGCAAGCCCGGACTTGTAGAGCGGTTTGAGCTAATGGTAAATGGCAAAGAATTGGCCAACGCTTACACCGAGCTTAACGACCCCATTGACCAACGCCAGCGCTTTGAAGACCAGCTGCGCCTAATGGAACGAGGCGACGATGAAGCCATGTTTATTGATCAAGATTTCTTGCGGGCACTGTCCTACGGCATGCCACCCACCAGCGGCATTGGTATTGGCATCGATCGGCTTTGCATGTTTATGCTTGATCAGGTAAGCATCCAAGATGTGCTGCTATTCCCCATGATGCGGCCCGAAAATTTTGGCGAATAGATTAAAAAAAAGCTGCACGTTTTGGTGCAGCTTTTTTTTGCCATCCACTATGCATTACTGCGGGGGCTTAAACTGTGGGGCTTTTATAAATTTCCATTCGTATTTATCGCCGTCAGGAATGTTTTTGCGTTTCAAGTCCGAAAGCAATTTAAATTTACTGGTGGTATCGTTGCGTTCCATCACCACAATTTCACAATTGCGCGGATTTCGATAGCTCTCAAATTCTTCTACGGTCCAATGGTACCAGCGCATTAAAAATAGCCGCAGTGTCATGCCGTGTGTAATAATCACTACGTTTTCCGGAAAATGCGGCTTTTCAAAATCGCGGTACAGGCTGTGCAAAAAATCGCTAACCCTGTCGTAAACGTCGGCGCAACTTTCGCCATCTTTTATGCGGTAGTAAAACGTACCAAAAAGGTTGCGTTCGTTATCTATTTGTATGTTGGCCTTAAGGTCCCTAAAATGGCCCCACTCCTGCTCGCGCAGCCGCGGATCCTCTTTCCATGTAAATTTCTCTGGCAAAAACCTGCGGGCAATATATTCAAATGTATTGCGGGTGCGCCAAAGTGGCGACACATAAAACAATACACTGCCATCGCCAATCATCTGCTTAATTTGCTCGCCCGCAGCATCGGCCTGTTTTTTGCCTTCCTCGGTAAGCAATAATTTATAATCCTGCTTGGAGGCATAGGTCTGTCGGTCGAGGTTGCCCTCGCTCTCGCCGTGCCTAACCAAAAAAATGCGCTTTGGCTTCATATTTGTAAAAGTATGCATTGCAAAAAGACTAACACCAAAATAATTATGCTGGGTAAGTGCCACCCCTTATTTCACCCGCAAGTGTAACCACAGCGGGGTGTTTTTAATAGGCAGCGTTGCACGTCCACAGCGGGATTGGGTAAAGTATTCGCAAAAAAATATCCTTCGGCGCGCCGAAGGATATAATGGGTTAGTAAGTATCTGGAAAGTAAATTCCGCTACAATATTAAAAACTATTTTTGTTGAAATAAAAACTATTTTAATTTTTTTATACACAATTTTATTTCAGAAGTGTGAATAGCCGTATTGAAGCCTCCAGAAATCTGAGCCAGACCAGTTGAGTTAAAAATGAACAGCGTGAAAAAAGTGCTGACTGAGCCCTCAAAAAAAATCAACAGATTGAGCAACGGTTGCGGCCCGAAACTCAATTGGGGCGGCCTTTTCCAATCATCCTGAACTTTAACATTGGGTAAACTGCCGTACCGCTTTAGCCAACTGCAAAACCAATGGCTGCGGCCATTGCAGGCCATGGTTTGTTTTGGTGAACGGTGCATTGGCCGTAATGTTTTTTTGAGCTGCGCTAAAACAATGTGCGCTAAATTTGTACAAATATTTTTATGAACTTCCCCCAACCCGTTTCAATTGCGTGGATTGCAAACCTTATAGGCGCAGAGGTAATTGGCAATGCCGAGGCTTTGGCGAAAGGTATAAATGAGCTGCACAAAGTAGAGCCTGGCGACTTGGCTTTTGTTGACCATCCCAAGTATTACCAAACCTGTATAAACAGCGCAGCCTCGTTTATTATAATAGACCAACCGGTGGCCGACAGCAAGGGAAAAACCTTATTGGTTTGTGCTCAACCATTTGAAGCGTATTTGCGCATTGTGCAGCATTTTAGGCCCTTTACGCCGCTGCACCAGCCCATAAGCCCTACTGCAACCATTGGCCAGGATACCATTATTATGCCTGGCGCAGTGGTGGGGCACGGCGTTAGCATTGGCCGCAATTGTATTCTGCACCCCAATGTGGTTGTTTACGATCATTGCATTATAGGCAACAACGTAACGCTGCACAGCGGTGCCATAATTGGTGCCGATGCATTTTACTACAACACCAAAAGAAATAGACCAGCTTGGTATAAAAAGATGGCAAGCTGCGGCCGGGTAGTAATTGAAGACGATGTGGAAATTGGCGCCAACACCTGCATTGACAAAGGAGTAAGCCACGACACCCGCATTGGTAGCGGCACCAAGATTGACAATTTGGTGCAAATTGGACACGATGTGGTGGTGGGCAGCAATTGTATTATAGCGGCGCAGGTGGGTGTGGCCGGTGCCACCACCATCGGCAATGGCGTATCGCTTTGGGGTCAGGTGGGTGTAAACAAAACGCTAAGCATAGGTGATAATGCACAAATATTTGCACAGTCGGGTGTGGCAGCTTCAATAGATGGCAACAAAAAATATTTTGGTAGCCCGGCGGTGGAAGCTAGCTTAAAACAACGTGAATTGGTATGGATAAGACGCATAGCCGAGATGTGGGAACGCTTGAACGTATTGGAGCAAAAAAAGGCATAACCGATACACCATCATGCCGATGGCAATGACGGTGTATGGATGTAGGATGTAATGGCGATTTGCTTTACAACGGTTTTAAAGTGGCCAATGTTTTGTTGCATTGGCGCAGCTTTGATGCATCTCCCGTTTGTGTGTACAATGCTGCCAGGCTTTGCCATACGCGGGGCTCAGCCGGATAAAGCAAGCTATTGATTAGCAGTACATTTTCTGCTGCGGCCCACTGTTTTGCAGCCATCAATACACTTGCATACGCATTGAACTCAAACGCATTTTTTGCAAGTGGCTTGTATATGGCTGCTAACTGGCTAAGCCGCCGCTGCGATAACATCTTGGTTTTAGATCCGCGTTGGGTTATCCAAAAGTTTAAGGCGGGGTACTGCGGCGTGTAGGCATTGCCCGTGGCAATTTGTAAAAGATCTTTTTCTAAACTTTCTACTGGCGATTCTACAATGCGGTTAAGCAACTTTTTATTGTGGCAAATGGCTTACAGCGAAATTTATGTTACCCCTACTCTTTGGCCCGATTTTAACCGTGAGGAATTTTATCACGCCTTATTAAATTACCAACAGCGCGATCGACGTTTCGGCAAACTCAACAGTAATTAACAATCAAAAAGTTCGATCGCACCAGAAAAAAACTGTCAT
>RDXD01000001.1 GCA_004292575.1 Bacteroidota bacterium | reverse complement strand
AGCCGCCGAAATTCCGGTTTTTCACACTGGCAACGATTTTGTCGATTTGCTCATTCTTTGGGCACTCATTACCACTGTTGGCATTTTAGGCAATTTTGTGGGCTACTGGACGGGTAAAAAAGTAGGCCCAGCCATGTTTCATTGGAAAGATAGCTTTTTTTTCAAAAAGTATTATTTGGTGCAAGCGCAAGAGTTTTTCGATAAGCATGGCGGCCTTGCCATCATCGGCGCAAGATTCCTGCCCTTCATTCGCACATTTGCGCCCATTATTGCGGGCATCGTGGGCATGAACAAAGCCAAGTTTGCCGCCTATAATGTTTTTGGCTGTGCTGCTTGGGTGTTCAGCATGCTCTTTGCGGGTCATTACCTGCAAAAGTGGGTGCTTTCAGCCTTTGGCTTTGATCTAAAAGAGCACCTTGAAATCATCGTAATTGGCATTGTGGTGGTAACAACATTGCCCGTAATCATTAACCTTGTTAAAGGTAAGGCCAAAGCCAAGGCCCAGGCCAAAAAGTCGGCAGAATAGGCGCTACTTGGAAAGCTAAAAATTCATTGCCCAACGCTTTGCGCTGGTCATAACGAGCTGTGGTCCAAGCTGTTACACCACAAAAAAAATAAAATAAAACAAGGGGCTATCGGCGGTAGTGCAAGCAGCAGTACAAATCCGGGCCTTTTGTGCTGCGTGCGGCACTGTAGCCGGCATCCTCCTTCACTAACCGTGAAAACGAATTCTCACCGTTTGGTAAAACATGCGGCTTTCCATAAAGCCCTTCGACGCAGGGTTATGCGCAGCACGCAGGCCAAACAAACCAGCCGCGTTGCCTTTGTTTACCGCAATTTCTAAGTAGCCAGCGCAGTTAAACATGGCCAGCCTATTTCCCTCGCTTACTTGCGCATAGTGGGTACTTAAGCGGGTAATCAATTCGTTTCCCTTTATTAAAATCGTAAAGTTTCGCCCCTTACGGGCCGCCTCCAGTTCGGGTTCCGTAAGGTTAACCACCACATTTTCAAACGCATCTATGTATATCACATTGGCATCTATATGCTCGGGCTCCACCTTTGCACGCAAGCTGTTTTTGGTTACAAAGCTGTCGCATTCGGTACCAATAGTGTGCAGTGGTACGCCCTCTTCCATTTGGTTTATGGCCAGCAGGCCAGCTTTCACCCAAGCCAATCCATTGCCGCGCAGCTCGGCAGCCAGCGGCAGCTCCACTGCAAACTCTGGTACTGCTTTTGGTAGCATGGTTAGCAGCCCATTATCAGGTATCACAAAGTAATGTCCATTGGCATAAGCCAGCAGTAGCTTGGTATGCTCCGTATCAAACATATTAAACAGCACCAAATGATAGCTCCCTGTCGGAAAGTGTTCGTAGGCATTGCCAAATACATAGGCAGCCTGGTTGTAGTTAAATGCATCTATTGAATGGCACACATCCACCACCGTTGCGCCGGGCAGCTGGCGCAATGCAAGGCCCTTTACCGCAGCAGGCATAAAGCTCTGTAGCCCAAAA
>RDXD01000022.1 GCA_004292575.1 Bacteroidota bacterium | reverse complement strand
AAAGTAGTTAAGCACTTAGCATCACGGTTCCCAATCCATGCTTTTTTCTACTGCTTTTTTCCAGCTGCCGTGTAGCCGGTCGCGGTGCGCCGTTGGCATCTGCGGCAGCCAGCATTTTCCCCACGCCAAAAAAAGTAGTTAAGCAGTTGGCAGAAATGCTGTTTGACCACCCCAATTTGAAGGAGATAAAATAAACACATTCCCGTATCGGTAACTTTTCTTATGTTTGACAAAATTTATTTGGTTGAGAGTTATTGCAAAAAAAATACTTCGAGAATTTTGGGAGAAACATAACGACTGTGAACAACAGCTCAAATCTTGGTATCAGGAAGCATCAAGTGCTGAATGGAAAAACTCAAATGAAATCAAGTTAGAATATCCAACAGCAAGCATCATTGGTGACAATAGAGTTGTTTTTAACATAAAAGGTAACACTTATCGACTGATTATAAAACTCAATTTTGATTATCAAATGATTTGGATAAGATTTATTGGAACACACGCAGAATATGATAAAATAAATGCAAAAGAAATTTAAAATGAATATCAAGCCAATTAAAACAAAGAAAGATTATGAGTTAGCAATGACAAGGCTTGAGACCTTGTTTGATGCTAAAAAAGAAACTGCAAAAGGTGACGAATTGGAAGTACTAAGCCTTTTAATTGACAAGTACGAAAACGACAATTTTCCAATTGAATTACCAGACCCAGTTGAAGCAATAAAATTTAGAATGGAACAATTAGGTTTGACACAAACCGACCTTGCAGAAGTTGTTGGTCAAAAAAGTAGAGCAAGTGAAATACTAAATAGAAAACGTAAGCTTTCTTTAGAAATGATTCGAAAAATTCATAGCAGTTGGCACATTCCAACACAAGTTTTAGTTCAGGCTTATTAGAAAAGCACTTCTGCCAACAAAGGGTTTTGTGCAAGTTGGGCAGACGGAATAAGCCTCAACTTTTGTGCTACTATTTAGCTTTTGTTCCAGCGTGACGGAACGCTATTGAGCAAACTACTAAATTTGAACAATGAATAACTATTTGGCTGACGTTTACCAGCAGACGGAACTCTGAATCCCCAACCTGCACAAAGCCTTGAACGTTAGCATTACGGTTCCCAACCCATATTCTTTTCTACTACTTTTTTCCAGTTGCCATGCAGCCGGTCGCGGTGCGCCGTTGGTATTTGTGTCGGCCAGCATTTTCCCCACGCCCAAAAAAAGTAGTTAAGCACTCAGCATCACGGTTCCCAATCCATGCTTTTTTCTACTGCTTTTTTCCAGCTGCCGTGTAGCCGGTCGCGGTGCGCCGTTGGCATCTGCGGCAGCCAGCGCTGGCTTATTTGGTGGTTGTGGCTCAAATCGGCCAAGTTTTGCCAGTAGCCGCAGGCCAGGCCCGCGGTGTAGGCCGCACCCAGGCAGGTGGTTTCGTTTACCAGCGGGCGCTGCACGGGCACCTGCACCATATCGGCCTGAAACTGCATCAGCAATTGGTTGTTTACCATGCCACCATCAACATTCAGCACCTGTAGCGTAATGCCGCTATCGGCCTCCATGGCTCGTAGCACATCCAGTGTTTGGTAGGCGGTGGCTTCTAGCACGGCACGGGCCAAATGGCCCTTGTGCGCAAACCGCGTTAGCCCGGCCACAATGCCGCGGGCATCGGCCCGCCAGTAAGGCGCATACAAACCACTAAAGGCTGGCACCATATACACGTCGCCATTGTTGCTAACCGTTGCGGCCAAGGCTTCCACATCTTCACTTTTCTGTATCAACCCCAGGTTGTCGCGCAGCCATTGTACCAGGCTGCCGGCCACCGCAATGCTGCCTTCCAGCGCATAGCACAGGCCATTGCCATATTCACCCAGGTGGTAACCCACGGTGGTAAGCAAGCCGTGATGCGATGGTACCTGCGCCTGCCCCGTATTCATCAGCATAAAGCAACCGGTACCGTAGGTGTTTTTTACTTGGCCTGGCTCAAAACAGGTTTGGCCCACCAGGGCGGCGTGTTGGTCGCCCAGCATACCCATTACATTTATACCCTTGGCCGCACCCTTGGCCACCGTGCCAAAAAAGCCTGCGTTGGGCTGTATGGTGGGCAGCATTTGTGGCGGTATCTCCAGCAGGTCCAAAATTTCGGCATCCCATTGCAGCGTTTTCAAATCCATCAGCTGGGTGCGGCTAGCATTGGTTACATCGGTTTTATGCTCGCCGGTTAGGTTCCACAAAATCCAGCTGTCTATGGTGCCAAACAGCGCATCGCCCTGCTGGGCAGCGGCCCGCAGGCCTGGCACATGCTGCAAAAGCCACACCAATTTCAAGCTGCTGAAATAGGTACTAAACGGCATGCCCGTTTTAAGTTGCCAGGCTTTGACATCAAATTTTTGAGTGCACACCTGCACCAGGTCTTGGGTGCGGGTATCCTGCCACACCAATGCGTTGTGGTAAGGCTGGCCGGTGTGTCTGTTCCACACCACGGTGGTTTCCCGCTGGTTGGTAATGCCCACAGTGGCAATATCCTGCATGGTTAGCTTGCCTTTAATAAGGGCTTCGGCCACCACCAAACGCACATTTTCAATTATTTCAAGCGGGTTGTGTTCCACCCAGCCGGGGGCCAAAAATATTTGGGCGTGTTCGCGTTGGGCCTGGCAAATAACCTGGCCATTCTTATTAAACACCATAAAGCGGGTGCTGGTGGTGCCTTGGTCTATAGCAGCAATGTAACGCATGGCAATCGTATGGGGGGTTTAGCTGTTTTCGCGGGGTGTAAATTACGGTTAATCGCTTTTTAAAGCAGCCCTTTTTTAGCTTTCGCTGTCTTGGATACACGGTTCCATACAAAACCGGCTTTGCCACCCCCAGTAGCCCAGCACAGCGGCCGGGCGTGTGGGTGCTGCCAGCGTTTGTTATGCAGTGCCAGCACCCTATTTTTACCCCATCATCATGATCAATCGCCAGCAAGCTTTGCAGCAGCTTACCCCCAACGCCTGTTTTGATGTGTGCATTATTGGCGGCGGGGCCACCGGTGCCGGCTGCGCCCTTGATGCGGCCAGCCGCGGCTATAGCGTACTGCTGGTGGAAAAAGAAGACTTTGGCGCAGCCACCAGCAGCAAAAGCACCAAATTGATACATGGCGGGGTGCGGTACCTGGAGCAAGCGGTAAAAAAACTAAGCTGGGAGCAGTTTAAAATGGTGCGCAAAGCCTTAAAAGAGCGCCGTACGCTCCTAAAAATTGCACCCCATATTACCCGACCACTTCAGTTGCTAA
>RDXD01000424.1 GCA_004292575.1 Bacteroidota bacterium | reverse complement strand
TGAACCGCCACGCGCCGTTAGTGAGCGCATTGGGAAAAGGCACACTCAATATTTTGGTTCAAAAAAACAACATTACCCGCTATACCATTTCGGGTGGTTTTGTAGAAGTGCTGAACAACAAAGCCTCGGTTTTGGTAGAAGGAGCTCAGCTGGTACCCTAAAAAGCAGCCTTTTCGACCGCCGTATAATGAAAAAAGCACCTCAGCGGGTGCTTTTTTCATTTCCCTTCAAAGCCATTTGCAGCCATGCGAGAGGCTCATGACCAACTGCTAACCTTATTCTGGAATGGCTGGCAACAAAGCCATTAGTTGAGTTGAGGATCAATGGGGTAATTTACGATTTCATGAAAATTGCGATCGAGCTGGCGAATGGCATCGGCCCAAGCTTGCTTGGGTTTACTTTTAAACACCAGCTGGGGGCTGGCTGCGGTGATAAGCCAGCTTTTTTGCTCCATTTCTTCGTTTAGCTGGCCCTGCGACCAACCACTGTAGCCTAAAAAAAATCGGATGCGCCTTAAATCGAGGCTGCGGTCATGAATTTTTTTCATTACGGTTTCAAACTTACCGCCCCAGTACACACCGCTGGCCACCAAGGCGGCATCTTCGGTGAGATCGGGAATATCGTGCACAAAATGTAGGGTCTCGGGCTGCACGGGCCCTCCATAAAACAGCGGTACTTCGTAGCCTTCCAAATCGGGAATAAAGTCGCTAAGTGTTTGCTGGTAGGGGCGATTGAGCACAAAACCAAAACTACCTTCGTTATTATGGGCGCATAGCAATACCACTGAACGCATAAAGTTGGGGTCCTTCAAAAACGGATCGGATATAAGCACAACGCCTGCCTTTGGTACCATCATGGGTTAAAGTTCGGCTAAGAGCGCATAAATTGCAAATTTTAGTTCCACATTTTTTTTACGCCATTATGGTAACTGCCATTTAGAGAAGGCAAGGTTAAAATGCGTACCAGCAGCTAAAGGCGGGTGTTATGGCCTACTTTTGTTGTTTATTAGCACCCATATATTTTGTCATGAAGAGAATTGTACCTACCATTATTGTGTTGATCAGCATCTCGCTGGTGGGCATTATTTACTTGCAATACTCGCGTTTTCAAAACATGCTGATTGTAAAAGAAGAGCAAATGTTTGAACGGGTAGTGATGTCAATTAAACAAGTAAGCGACGAAATCAGCTTTAGCTCTAGCCGAATGCCCATATTACGCCGACCACGCAAAAGTCAATTGAGTCTTCAAAACAATCTTTTGCCTTCGGAGTTGATACAAGCTGCCATGGTAAGCGACCGTTTTACACAATTTGAAATTAGAGAGAAACTACAGACCGCTTTGGATGCCCACAAGGTGCCAAAAACCCTGTTTGAGTTTGCCGTAACCAATAATCTTAATCTTATTAATTACGAAATGCAAAGTCCAAACTTTTTGGCATTTCTGGAAGACTCCATCAATAACCGCATTTTTAATTATCCCATTGAGCCGCCAGCCGACTCGTGGACGGAAGGCATAACGCCTTACGAAAACATTGTGTTGATAGTTCCCCACTACGAAAAGCTGATTTGGAAACAAAGCTATTGGGATTTAGTAGGTTCAGTAGTATTTACCCTTTTTATCATGTTCGCATTTTTCGTAACCGTGCGTACCATGATTAACCAGCGCAATCTAAATGCCATTAAAACGGATTTTATAAACAATATGACCCATGAGTTTAAGACACCACTGGCTACCATTAGTTTGGCGGTGGATGCGCTTAACAATGAAAAGGTAATTGCCAACCCTGAGAAGATGCAATATTTCCGAGGCATCATAAAAGACGAAAATAAACGCATGAACAAGCATGTGGAAACCATATTGGAAGCTGCAGCCTTTGAAAAACAGGAACTTACACTTAACCAAATAGCCACTAGCGGGCATACCATTTTACAAACTGTGGTGAATAATTACGAGCTGGTGCTAAAAGAAAAAAACGCCAACATTCAACTGCTGTTGCAAGCCCCTAAAGATACAATTTGGGCCGACGAAAACCACTTTACCAACTTGATAAACAACCTTATGGATAATGCCATAAAGTACGCCAAAGCGGAGCCCGACATTACCATTAGCACCAGCAACACCGGCCGGTATTTCGTTATTAAAATGGAAGACAAAGGCATAGGTATGAGCCGCGAAACAGTGAAGCGGGTTTTTGAGAAATTTTACCGGGCGCACACCGGCAACCTACACAATGTAAAGGGCTTTGGATTAGGCATGAGCTATGTAAAAAGCATCGTAAGCGCCCACAAGGGAAAAATAAAGGTGGAAAGCGTGCTGGGCAAAGGCAGTACTTTCACTGTTGAGATACCGCTTGCCAGCAATGCGTAGTTTTTTGAGGCCTATGGCAGCAATAGGCTGCTATCGCCATAGCTTAGAAATCTAAAATCATTTTGCAGGGCATAGTCGTACACCGCTTTCCAGCTGGGGCCTAACAAAGCCGCAATCAAAAGCAGCAGCGTACTCTGCGGCTGGTGAAAATTGGTAATAAGGCCTTTGCAAATTTTAAAAACATAGCCGGGGGCTATCATGATTTGAGTTTTGCAAACCAGTCGGTCAAAGTTTTCACGTTTCATCCATTCCATTAGCGCGTGCAAAGCATCAGCTGCACTCAGCTCTGCATTCAGCAGTGCCGCATCATCGTAAATTTCCCACTGGGTTATGCAAAGTTGCTGCATGGTGGCATTGGGCCGCTGGTGCGCTTTTAGCCCCATCCAATATAGGCTTTCTAGGGTGCGCATGCTGGTGGTGCCCACGGGAATCACGCAGGTCTGAGTAGCCAGTTGTGCCAGTGCCTGCACAGACACATCTATATATTCAGCGTGCATGCTATGGTCGGCTATATGGGTTGCCTTTACCGGCTTAAACGTACCCGCACCCACATGCAGGGTAACCCAAACCTGTCCAAAGTTTGCATCTTTTAAATTTTGCAGCACGGTGGGTGTAAAGTGTAGGCCTGCGGTGGGTGCAGCCACACTACCCCAACTTTGCGCATACACAGTTTGGTATCGTTCGGCATCGCTGGCTTGGGCAGCCCTTTGCAGATAGGGCGGTATGGGCAGGTGGCCCACAGCATGCAGCAATTCGGCAAAACAAAGCTCCGGCGGATCCCAATCAAAACGCACCAAATGCACATCAGAGCCACGCTGTAGCAGCCGGGCCCGCAGTTCTATGGCGTCGCCAGTGGGCGTGGTAAATGTTTGCGTTAGGGTGTCATTGCCTTTCCATTTGGCCAGGCCGCCTACAATACACCAGCAATCAATGCCGGCTGTGGCTTGCATGCCGGCAGCCACATCGGCATGCGCAGGCTCTAACATAAAGATCTCCACTTTGCCACCG
Source organism: Bacteroidota bacterium (assembly GCA_004292575.1). Taxonomy (GTDB): domain Bacteria; phylum Bacteroidota; class Bacteroidia; order Chitinophagales; family Chitinophagaceae; genus Phnomibacter. The sequence goes on along the minus strand of RDXD01000424.1, from coordinate 12,519 downwards.
CTGGGCTTTTGAAACAGCAGCCGCGCTTCAATAACTTTACTGTTGTTGTACACTAAACAAGCATCCTCGGGCAGATGTACATGCAATTGGTTAAACACGGAATGGCTCAATTGACCTTTCTTGTAAAGCAGCAGTTTAGCATCATGCCGCTCAGCCAGCGGAAACTGGGCAATGCGTTGGGGAGGCAAAGGGTAAGTGAAGTGGGCTATTTGCAGTTGCTTTGGATGCATGGCCTGCAAAATTGCAGCAACGGCTGCATATGTCCATGCATTTTTAAGGCAATCAAAATACCTGGCATTAGGGCTATAAGTTGGCAAAATCTCAGCCTTTAGCACACTGGGCTTTTGCGCCAACAACCGGCGCACCAATGCGTCCTAAAAAAATACAGCTGTTTAAATTAACTAGGTGGGGAAATTGGCGTAAACACCATCAAAACATCCAGGCCGCTTCAAACCCAAGCCGAAAGTGAAATACTAATCGCCATCGTCGTCATTATTGCCTTTAAAAAATGCAGCCCGCTTTGGCCCCGGAAATGGCACATGAGCCCCTTTTATGGCATGCCATAATACTTGGCTAAACAGCAGGTCGGGCACCGCATCTTCACGGCTAAAATCAAACCCATCGCTTAGGCGTTGCCATTTGTTGATGGCAGTATTTTTTTCGCTCAGGTCAATGTTTGATGGCAATGCTTTGAATGCAGAAAGATTGGGCGTAGCTGAAAAACAGTTCCACATGGGTACGGCAGCAGCGTCGTATTGCGTCATGGGTGGCAGGCCCAGCAGCAATTCAATGGTGCGTAGCATGCCACTGGTGCTGTACATGGTGTGATCTACAAAGCCACGCTTTACGTACCCGCCCGCCATGTAGGCCGGCGACCGATGTGCATCCACGTGGTCGGCTCCATTTTGGGCATCGTCTTCCAAAATAAAAACCACGCTTTCTTTCCAAATAGGGCTTTTACTTAAATGTTCTACAAACAAGCCTACAGCCCAGTCGTTATCGGCCACATGCGCAAAAGGCGTGGGCCTATTTAGGCTTAGTCCCTCGGTATGGTCGTTTATAAAACGAAGCGTATTGAGCTGCGGCACCTGCCCAATGGCCAACAGGCTATCAAAATCTCGGCGCCATTGGTAAAACCGGGTGGTATCGCGTACGCGTTCGTCCCAGCTGGTAAAGTATGGGCAAAAATGATTTTCCAAAACGGGTATGTTGGCCTTATAATCGTCGGCAAACTCGCCATAGGTGCGATAGGTGACGCCGTGGCGGGCGCACAAATCCCAAATAAATCCCCCTTTGTTGTTGGCAATGGCGCGGTTGCCCTCGGCCGTATAGTTGCCGCCACGACCGCCGTAAGCCGTGGGCCAGGTCTTTTCCAAATAGTCGTTGGCATAGGCCCCAAGACTCCAATTGTGGCCATCGGCGCTTACCTCACCATCCACATAAAAGTTATCCAGCAGCACAAACTCATTGGCCAACTTGTGCTGATTGGGGGTAATGCGCTGGCCAAAAAGCACCAAGCTGGTGTCGCCATTGCCCTGTGGCATATCGCCCAGCACCTGATCGTAAGTGCGATTTTCTTTTACAATATAAAACACGTGTTTAATGGGCGAAACCCCACCCACAAACGGGTTGGCTTTTTTATCCGTTGGCTTAAGGCCCGCTGGCACGTTGCTGTACACCAATTTACTATACTGGGCCAGTTGCGCGGCACTGGGTGTGGGTATAATGCTCATGGTACCTTTCATAAGGCCGCCAATGTACTGCGTGGCCACCCTACGTGTGGTGCCGCCCTGTTGGTACATAACCGTATCGCCCTGGCGGGTAGGTTGTGGGCCGTAGGGATTGGGGTAGCTGCTAAAGCCTTTTCCGTTGGTTACCCAAATATTGTTGCCTACAACTTTTACATTAGTAGGGTACCAACCGGTGGGTATAAAGCCCAGGGCCTTACTTTGCCCAGGCATGGCTACATCAAAAACCGCCAGACAGTTGTTGTCGGCGTTAGCAATGTAAAGCGTTTTCTGATTGCTACTTAGCGCTAAACCATTGGTGGTGCTGCCCGGCAATGCGCTGGGAAAAAGGGCCGCATCAAGGGTTTCCACCACCTGCATGGTTTTGGTATTGATGACGCTAACCGAATTGTCGTTGGCGTTGCACACAAAGAGAACGCTGCCATTGGCACTCAGTAGCATTTCGTTGGGGTTATCGCCCACGGCTATGGTATGCACCAAGGCGTTGGTGGCCGTGTTTACCACCAACACCTTATCGGCTCCCCAAGCACTTATGTACAGGTATTGCTTGTTGGGCGATAGCAAACAGGCATAGGCCTCGGAGGGTAGTTTCAGCCGTTTCAGCATTGCCTTGGTGGTTGTGCTTACGGTGTAAAGTGTGCTGTCTTCGGTAGTTACCACATACAGTAAATTGGAGGTTTCATTCAGCACTAAACCTGCCGGCCCCACCCGGTTTGGCCAAGGTTTTCCCAGCACTATGGTATCTGCCGGCACCAGTTTCTGATTTATGATGTTGTAGCTGAGTATCCAGTTATCGTGGCCACCGCTGGCATAAAGCTGCCGATCGTTTTTTGCAAAGCAAAGCCCATACCAGCCCTTGGGTATTTCGAGGCTGTGCAAAACCGCTTTGCGCTCAGCATCAATAAGCTGCAAACTGTGCACGCTTTGGCCGTTGTTGGTAACTGCCAAAAGCTTCTTTGAAGCACTTACCGCCATATTCAGTGGCAAATCGCCCAGGGCAAGGGTTTTGCCTGCCGGCGAAATACTCCACCCGTTAGATAGCTTTACTGCCACGCCGGGCCGGTAAGCTGTGGGCTGGGCCAAAACTGCACTACTGGCTGTACCCACCACCCATGCCGCTAACGCCAACCGGGTTGCAACCAACCAACTGGCAGACATCAATGCTATTTGTACCATCTTTTTACAATTTGTGAGATGGTAAAGCTAACTAGAAAGGCCGCAACCTGAACAGGGATTGTCTTAATTTGCCGTTACCATTTGGCTGGCATTGGTGGAAGTGCGCACGGCCCCGGTAAGGCTTAAAAATAGCGTTTCGAGGGAGTGCTTTTTGTAAAGGTTGCTAATGGGTACATCCATGGCCACCAAAGCAGCTGCTAGCTCGGGTACTTGGTGGGCGTGAATCTTAAAGACCAAAGTTTCGCCGGGTTGCAAATGGCTATTCCAAGGACTGCCCTTAATTTTTTGTAGCGCCTCTGGGTCATTGGTTTCAAGTTCCACCAGCGTATCGGCAGGGTCAAACAATTCAGCAGTTGTACCTTCTACCACCTTCTTACCCTTATCGATTATAATCATCCGGGTAGCCATTTGTTCTATTTCGTAAAGCAGATGACTGCTCACCATTACGGTTTTGCCATGTACTGCGCTCAGGTCTTTAATAATGGCACGCATTTCGGCAATGCCCTGCGGATCTAGGCCATTGGTGGGCTCATCTAATACTACTAACCGCGGATTGTGGACCAGCGCAATGGCTATACCCAGCCGCTGTTTCATGCCTTGGCTAAAGGTTTTGGCTTTGCTGTTAGCCCTATCGGCCAAACCCACCTTATCCAGCTGTTCCATAAGCTGGGCGCGGCTGGGTTTTAATCCGCTTAGGCGGGCAAACAAATCCAGGTTATCATAAGCGGTCATAAACTTGTACAAGTCGGGACGCTCGATAATGGCACCAATTTGGCTCAAAATTTCCTCGCGGTGTTGGTGCAGTGATTTACCAAATATGTTGATACTGCCAGCAGTGGGCGCTATAAGCGTGAGCAGCATGCGAATGGTAGTGCTTTTACCAGCGCCATTTTGCCCCAAAAAACCATAAATATCACCCTCGTTTACGGTAAAACTCAAATCGTTTACGGCAGTAAGTGTACCAAATTCTTTTCTAAGCCCATTTACCGCTAGCAATACAGCCATGTGTGATGTTTAAAATATGGTGATACAACAGCCAACGGCTGCAAATGGTTGGACTAACCGATTAATAGTATGTTGCAGGCACAAGGTAATTGCTAACATAGTCTTGCACACCATCTTCGAGACTATAAAATGGCTCGTGGTAACCCGCCAGCCGCAGCTTTTGCATATTGGCTTGGGTAAAGTATTGGTATTTTTCCCTAATGTCTTCGGGCATATCTACAAAATCTACCGCAGTTTCGAGGCCCATGCCCCAAAATGTAGCAGCGGCCAAATCGAAAAAACTGCGTGCCTGCCCCGTACCCAAATTGTACAAGCCCGAAGGTGGCATTGTGTTAGCAAGCGTACTAGGATTCTGATCATCAGGTTGCCCATTAGCATCTTCAAGCTGAAATATCTGGCTTAAAAACCAAAAAATTACTTTGGCCACATCTTTAACGTACACAAAGTCGCGCAGCTGCTCACCATCATTAAACCCAGCCTTGTGACTGCGAAACAGCTTAACACGCCCCGACGCATTAATTTGATTAAAGGCATGCCAGATAACCGACGCCATGCGGCCTTTATGATACTCGTTGGGGCCGTAAACATTAAAAAACTTTAGTCCTGCCCAAAACGGCGGGGCCAATTTGGAGGCACTTTCGGGTTCATCTTTGGCAGCTTCCCCTGCCACCTGCCCAAGTGCCCATTTATCAAACTCGTTTTTGCTGATGCCATAGGGATTAAGCGGCTTTAGTAAAAATGGCAAATCATGATTGTCGTTGTAGCCTAAATCGCCATTGCCATAGGTGGCGGCACTAGAAGCGTAAATAAATGGTATTTGCCGTTGGGTGCAGAATTGCCACAGCATTTGGCTGTATTCAACATTAAGTGCTTGGTGAACGGCATAGTCGAACTCGGTGGTATCTGTTCTAGCGCCCAAATGAATAACAACGTCAATCTCATTTCCCCAATCGGTTAGCCAGTTTTGCAAACTCTGGCGCTCTACCACGTGGGCATATTGTTTGGTTTCCCAGTTTGCACGTTTGGCTTCCTCGCCAAAATCATCTACCAACACCAAATTGGCATAGCCCAGTTGGTTAAGATGCCCTGCCATAACACTGCCAATAAACCCGGCGGCGCCGGTGATGAGCACACTGGTATTTTTGATTTTCATGACTGCAAAATAAAGCATTTGTTTAATGCTTATTCTACTTCCGCAAGCAACGACCATACCCCACATCCCACCTCAGCGGGCCTTGAAAGCCAATTTTGAAAGTTTTGAGTAACTTGAACAAAATTTTTCAAAAAGACGAAAAATTTTTAATGTTGCCATACAAAAGGTAATCTTTTACGGTGAATTTAATCCTAAAAGAACCCATAGATTATACCGTTAAAACTCATGTAATCCTGCCTCGTTATACATTGTAACGCTAAAATTTAATCATAAACCCAAAACAAAAAAAGAGCATGAACAAATTGACTTCTCTGCTTGCTACAGTTGCACTAGTTACCCAGTTTGCTACGGCAGCCCCCAAGAAACCAAATGGCCCAAATGCCGCACCAGACCCCCAAAACAGGGAAGCGGTGAGCGGCGCCACCAGCGAAGACGATCGAGACTTTGGTACTCCATGTAAAACTAGTGTGTATTACAAGGACACCGATAACGACGGTTTTTTAGCATACCCGTATGTCAGACGTACAGAGTGTGTCAAGCCAACAGGCTACAAACTATTTGACGAGGGTAAAGGTCAGGACTGTGATGATAACGATGCTACCATAACGATTCAGCTGAGGTGGTATTTAGATTTTGATAATGATGGCTTTCGCAACTGCTGCCAGGAGGCTTTTTCTTGTACAAAACCCAGTGGTAATTACAAATTGTTTAGCGAACTCAAGTCTTTTACGGAAGACTGCAACGACAACAATGCACAAATAGTGCCCCTAGAATACTATAAAGACGATGATAAAGATGGCTACAGTGATGGAAAAATCACATTTCAATGCGAAAGACCAGACGGAGAAGGAGGATTTTATGTACTGAAGAGTGAACTTAAAGGGATGGCGATAGATTGCAACGATGCTGATGCAAACGTAAACCCGGGTGCCACCGAAGTGTGCAATGGTATTGATGATGACTGCGATGGCTCGGTTGATGAAGGGGTAACCTCTACCACTTGGTATAAGGACGCCGATGGCGATGGATTTACCGATGGTACAACCACAATGGCCTGTGTAAGACCCGTAGGGTATAAAATGCAAAGCGAACTTAGGAAGTGCGGCGGGGAGAGAACCTTAGTAGCGCCGGCCCCTTGTACAGATTGTAATGATAGCGACCCCAATGTTAACCCCAATGTTAAATGGTATCAAGATGCCGACAACGATGGTTATGCTAGTAGCCGTACGCTTACTCAATGTACTAGGCCAACGGGCTATAAATTAAAAAGTGAACTTCAATTGGATGGTGAGGGTAGTCTGGAATTTGATTGCGATGACCGCAATAAAGATGTAAACAAACCAAGCCTTTGGTATTTAGATGCAGACAATGACGGCTATCCCGACCTTACAGCGGGTGTAACTGCTTCCTGTAATAGGCCGTTTTCTATGACCAAACTAGCCAGCGAGCTTAAAGGATTGGCAGGAGATTGCAACGATGCTAACGCGGCTATTAATCCTGGCGCTACCGAGATATGTGGCAATAGAATTGACGACAATTGCAATGGCCAGGTAGATGAAAACTGTGTGGTGAACAATGCTTGCCAAGGCATAGTGGTTAATGTGCCACGCGCCGTAATCATTTACGAGACACCCGGCGGTGTTACAAACGGTGAAATCACCGTTGCGCTCAACAGGGCATGCAACCAGCCAGTATCTGTAAATTGGGCATTCGCCAATGGCACCTTCATAAATCACATTGCTATTGTTGATCAAGACTTTAGAGCCGGTAGTGGGACGCTCACCTTTGCACCAGGAGAAACCAGTAAAATCATCACGCTGGAGGTGCTGCACGACCGTCTTGTGGAAGACTTTGAATATGTTAACATTTTACTTACCAACCCGGTAAATGCTAGAGCTGAAGATGGAAGAGCCTTGATTGGCAGCCTCGATACCTACCCCTGCCGTGCCGAAGCTGTGCCTACCTATACCGAAGGCAACAACGGCAATACCAAGGTAACCTACACCATGAAGCTGAACAAGCCTTACCCCGAGGCCGTAAGTGTGGCTTACCGCACTGCTGATAACGCAGCCAAAGCAGGTACAGACTATGTGGCCCAAAGCGGAATAGTAACGTTTGCCCCAGAACAAACTGAGGCTACTATTGAACTTGAAATTATAGGCGATAGAGTAAGAGAAACACCCAAGTTAGAAGGCTTTTTCTTAATACTAACCCGACCCAACAAGCTCGCCTGCAACGGTCCTGAAGCTTACGTTGCGGTATTTATTAACGATGATGACGACAACACAGCTCCATCACTAATGACATTCAATACGTGGCCAAACCCTGTGCAATCACAACTTAATGTTCAACTATCATCTTCATTGAGTGAAAGGGTGAGCTTGCAACTGGTGAACGCTGATGGCAAAATTGTAAAGCAAATAGAGGCCACCACCCATGGTAAGCATCGCAACAACTATACCATTGGGGTAGCCGAATTGCCCAAGGGGCTTTACAAACTGGTTTTGAAAGGCAAGTCGTTTGTGGAAGCTAAATCGGTAATTATCCAGCGTTAAACGCTACTGGCTTAAAGTTACCAAAAGCGGCTGTTTCCTGTTGGAAGCAGCCGTTTTTGTGTTGAAAAACTAGTACAATATAGAAGCTAGTATGGAGGCAACGGTCAATTATTAGCGCACCCTATATGCAAAAGTGTTGTTGGATGCAACAAATGAGGCATCCAAACTCTCCGTTGTGCATGGGATTGATTGTTATACCCCCCAGCTATCATAGCTCGTATGCGTGATAGGCCTAATGGGCGACCATCAGGTTCTCAATGGCACTATCGTAGCGCTGCTTCCAATCGGCAACTTGGCCCCAGTTTTGATTGTTAACCTCAACGGCTCCGCTGGTAACTGTCCCCAACACCTCAAACGGCTGCGATGCGGCTTTAAGCACTTCCATACAAGGGTTTAGCATTTCAGGTGCTACACTTACCAATACCCTGCTTTGGGCTTCGCCAAACAAAAATGCATCCTGCCGCAGTTCGGTTGGTGTAGTAATGCTAAAACCCAAATCGTTCCAAAAACCACTTTCCAACAGGGTTACAAACAGGCCGCCTTCGCTTGCATCGTGGGCAGAAACAATGACTTTATTTTTTATTAAAGCTGCAATACTGTTTTGCACAAGCACTTCTTCTTCAAGGTCAAAATGTGGCGCAGGGCTATATTCAATACCCAATATTTTGTGTAAATATTCGCTGCTGTTGATGTCGTTTCGGCTTTGGCCCACCAATACAATGATATCGCCTGCGGCTTTAAAATTCAACGTCATTTTGTCTTCGGCACTATCGAGCAAACCCACCATGCCAATGGTTGGTGTGGGGTACACGGCACCATCGGGGTTTTGGTTGTAAAAGCTCACATTACCTCCGGTTACGGGGGTATCGAACCTTCGGCATGCATCGCCCATACCAGTTACAGCATGCACAAATTGATAGTAAATTTCAGGGTCGAAAGGGTTGCCGAAATTGAGGCAATTGGTAATCCCCAGTGGCTGTCCACCGCTGCACACAATGTTGCGTGCAGCCTCGGCCACGGCTATCATGCCACCCTTGTACGGATCGGCAAACACATAGCGGCTGTTGCAGTCGGTGGTAAGCGCTAATGCCTTTTGGGTAGGCTTGGCCAGCACAATGGCCGCATCGCTAGGTGCGTTGGTACTGGCATTCACCGTGCCTACCATACTGTCATATTGTTGATAAACCATGCGCTTGCTGGCAATATTGGGTATGGCTACCAGTTGTTGGGCCACGGCTTGCAAGTCAGCGGGCTGGGGTACGGTGCTTTGGTCAAAGCTTTGTACCTGTGCCAAATATGCTGGCGGGGTATAAGCCCGAGTATTTTGCGGTGCGCCGCCGCCCAACACCAGCTCAAAGGCGGGCAGATGTGCTTCTAATTGACCGTGCATAAAAAACTGGAGCATACCGTCTGTGGTAACCTCGCCAATGTTGCTACAGGGCAAATCCCATTTGGCAAAAACGGCCAATACGGCACCTTCTTTGCCTTTCTCTACCACCATCAACATGCGCTCCTGGCTCTCGCTCAGCAGCAGTTCCCAAGCTTTCATGTTGGCTTGCCGCGTAGGTACTTTGTCCAAATCTATGCGCATACCCACACCACCTTTGGCGCTCATTTCGGCGGTGCTGCAAATTATACCGGCAGCACCCATATCCTGCATGCCTACCACGGCTCCCGTTTTTATAACTTCAAGGCAGGCTTCCAACAGCTTTTTTTCTTGAAAAGGGTCGCCCACTTGTACCGCAGGCAGGTCTTCGGCGCTATCGGCCGTTATGTCTGCACTGGCAAAACTAGCACCACCTATACCGTCTTTGCCGGTGGCGCTGCCCACAAAAAACACAGGGTTACCCTTGCCCAAAGCTGTTGCACTAACCGTTTCGCCAGCTTTTACAATACCCACGCTCATGGCATTTACCAACGGATTGGTGTGGTACCGCTGCTCAAAATAAATTTCGCCCCCCACGGTGGGCACGCCAAAGCAATTGCCATAGTGGCCAATGCCATGCACCACGCCTTGCAGCAAATGCTGGGTTTTAGCCTCGGCAAGATTGCCAAAGCGAAGGCTGTTGAGCGCTGCTATGGGGCGGGCGCCCATGGTAAAAATATCGCGGTGTATGCCCCCTACGCCGGTGGCTGCACCTTGAAAAGGCTCTATGGCACTGGGGTGGTTGTGGCTTTCAATTTTAAACACCACGCCATAGCCATCACCAATATCCATAAGGCCGGCATTTTCCTCACCGGCAGCAACCAACATGCGGGCCCCGTCGCGCGGCAAAGTTTTTAGCCACTTTATGCTGTTTTTGTAACTGCAATGCTCGCTCCACATGGCGCTAAATGCACACAGCTCATTAAAATTGGGCATTCGGCCCAGTTTTTCTATTATCAGGTTAAATTCTTCTTCGGTAAGGCGGAGTTGCTGTGCTGTTTTTAGTGTAATGTCCATGGCCATGGGTAAAAAATGGAAAATATGCGGCAAATGTAACCTTTGACGTTTAGTTTTTGGTGGCTTTTGGTGGATGGGTGTTGGCAAGATGCAGGGTACTACCCGTAACAACGCTGTTTATTGATCCTTGGCAAGTTGGTAAACCAAGTCATTAACCACCAGTTGCCTCAACGGCGACTGCGCTTCGAGTTTCGTTTCGCTGTAACATTGTATTCCAAACTAGCTCCAAATCTTATGTTGAATAGCGAATACAGCATCTTTTACATCATCACCATTGCGCTACAGGTGGTTTGCGCCATCCATTGCGTAAAAAAAGGCACACAGCAAAAGTGGATTTGGCTGATTGTTTTTCTTCCGGTGGCGGGATCACTGGTTTATTTATTTTCGGAAGTATTTACGCGGAGAGACCTACAGCATGTGCAATTGGGTGTGGGTGCCGTGCTTAACCCCTCTGGCACCATAAAAAAGCTGGAAGAAAGACTGGCCTTTGCCGACACTTTTCAAAACCGGATGTTGCTGGCTGATGCGGAATTGGCTGCCGGGCACACGAAAAAGGCCATTGCACGATACGAAAGCAGCCTTGCGGGCAATTTTAGCGAGAACGAGCATGTGCTACTTCAATTGTGCCTAGCCTACAGTGCCACAGAACAGTGGGAGAAAGCGGTTCATGTTGGCAGAAAGGTGTACAAAACACCTCAGTTCTTACGCAGCAAAGTACATATTGCCTTTGCGCAAGCACTGGCCCAATACGGTCAGTTAGATGAGGCCGAAGTTGAATTTCGCAAAATGGGTGGCCGCTACGCCAATTTTGAAGCACGCTACCAATATGGCATTTTTTTGGCACAACAAAATCGCCTAGCCGAAGCCAAACAACTTTGGCAACAGCTAACCGAGGAGGACAAACACCTTTCAGGCACCCAAAAACGCGAAAACCGCGCCTGGACACAGATGGCAAAAACGGCCTTACAAAAGATTTGACAACTCAAAGGCATCCTTTAGCGTGACCTTATACATCACTAAACGGCTTTTCACCCCTAGAGCATTGAGGCAAGTGTAAGCACCGAGCGCAGCGGTCTGCGGGCCAAACCCAGGCTTGTGAACATGTGCAAAAACGACGCTCAGGACAATCTTAAAAAAAGTTCATCTTTGTTATATGGGCTGGGTTCAATCCGTAATAAAAATATTAACCAACCGCTACCTTTTGGCGCTTGCTGCTTTGGCCGTGTGGATGCTATTTTTTGATGAAAAGAACTATTTTGCCCAGCGCAAGCGGCAAGCCGAATTGGATGATTTGACCCAAAAAATTAGCCATTACCAGGCTCAACTGGAGCTTACCAACGAACAGTTGAAAAGCTTAGACAGTAGCCCGGCTGCCTTAGAAAAGTTTGTTCGCGAAAAGTACTTTATGAAGCGCAGCAACGAAGAAGTATTTGTGATTGACACGGTGAAGGCCCCATAGAATGTGGAAAAATGGCTACAATAAAAACAAAATGACAAGCGTTATTAAAAAGTTGAATTTGTTTGCCACCACTTAAACGCGCTGTCATGAGTCAATTTTCCCCCGAAGATTTGTTAGAATACTTTTATGGCGAAGCTGCTGTGCACCAACAGGAAGCCATAGCCGAAGCCCTAAAAAAAAGCTGGGCACTTAACCAAAAAATGAATGTGATAACGAAAGCTGCCGAACAGCTTGACAAGTCGATGCATGAAGCCCCTGCACATGCAGTGGCGCAAGTAATTGCCTACGCCCGACAAAGGCAGCACAGCCTGATTGACTAAACAGTTTAACGCTATTTTTGCATGCTTGCAACTCCCCATTAGGAGGCAAAGGCGCCACTGTGACCCAAAAAGCACGCTATCAAGCTGTAACAGAGTATTTCTTAGCCCATTCGCCCAATGCAGAAACTGAATTGGTGTACGACAACCCATTTCAGCTATTGGTGGCGGTTATATTGAGCGCCCAGTGTACCGACAAACGCATTAACCTAACTACCCCGGCCCTTTTTGCCCAGTTTCCCACGCCGCAAGCCATGGCTGCTGCCAACTTTGACAGCCTGTTTCCCTACATAAAAAGCATAAGCTACCCCAACAATAAAACCAAGCATCTTTTGGGTATGGCCCAAATGCTGGTGCAGCAGTTTAATGGCGATGTGCCGCTTACCGTGGAGGAGCTGGTAAAACTACCCGGCGTGGGAAGAAAAACCGCTAATGTAATCACCTCCGTTATTGATAACCAGCCCAATATGGCAGTGGACACACACGTTTTTAGGGTGAGTGCAAGGCTGGGGCTTACCAAAAAAGCCACCACGCCACTAGCAGCCGAAAAGCAATTGATAAAGCATTTTGCCCCGATGCTGATACCTTGAGAGAAGAGTTACCATTGGTTGTAGAGCACTTAAAAGGTAAAGAAGATAAAAAAATAATTATGTACTGCACGGG
>RDXD01000021.1 GCA_004292575.1 Bacteroidota bacterium | reverse complement strand
CGTGGCGGTTCAAGATTTCAAAACTGCCATCCACGCCGGGCAACTGCACGCCGTACACTTCGTCCTCAAAAATCTTTTTTTCCGGAGTTATAATTTCTAACTGCATAAATATTCACTTGTTCAATTTAAAACACCCAAATTCATCTTCACTCCAACAGGCCGCTATCAAACCTGTGTCCGCCGACCATTAAGCCTGAGCCATTAGCTTTTTACCTTTTTCAACGGCTTCTTCCAGCGTGCCCACCAAGTTAAACGCGGCCTCGGGGTATTCGTCCACTTCGCCGTCCATAATCGAGTTAAAGCCTTTAATGGTATCTTCTATGCTTACAAAAACACCTTTTAGGCCCGTAAACTGCTCGGCCACGTGGAACGGCTGGCTTAAGAAACGCTGCACCTTGCGGGCACGGCTTACCACCAGTTTGTCGTCATCACTCAGCTCGTCAAGGCCCAAAATGGCAATAATATCTTGCAGCTCTTTGTAGCGCTGCAGCATTAGTTTTACGCGGTTGGCGGTGTTGTAGTGCTCTGCACCCACAATGGCGGGCGTTAAAATGCGGCTTGTGCTGTCCAGTGGGTCAACCGCAGGGTAAATGCCAAGGTCGGCAATTTTGCGGCTTAGTACCGTCGTGGCATCAAGGTGCGCAAAAGTTGTAGCTGGTGCGGGGTCCGTAAGGTCATCGGCGGGTACATACACGGCCTGAACCGAGGTAATGGAACCGTTTTTAGTAGAGGTAATGCGCTCTTGCATCAAGCCCATTTCTGTGGCCAAAGTAGGCTGGTAACCCACGGCAGATGGCATACGGCCCAGCAGTGCCGATACCTCGGAGCCAGCTTGTGTGAAGCGAAAGATGTTGTCCACAAAGAAAAGGATGTCTTTACCCTTGCCCTGGCCATCACCATCACGAAAATATTCTGCAATGGTTAAGCCGCTGAGGGCCACACGGGCGCGGGCACCTGGGGGTTCGTTCATTTGGCCAAATACAAAGGTCGCCTTCGAATCTTTAAGGCCCTCCATGTCAACTTTCTCCAAATCCCAGCCACCTTCTTCCATGCTGTGCTTAAAGGCGTCGCCATAGTTCATAATGCCAGCCTCAATCATTTCGCGCAGCAGGTCATTGCCTTCGCGGGTACGCTCGCCCACACCGGCAAACACCGACAAGCCACCGTAACCCTTGGCAATATTGTTAATCAACTCTTGAATCAAAACCGTTTTACCCACACCGGCACCGCCAAACAAACCAATCTTTCCGCCTTTTGCGTAAGGCTCAATCAGGTCGATTACTTTAATGCCTGTAAACAGTATTTCGCTGGCTGCGCTTAGGTTTTCAAAAGCCGGTGGGCGGGCGTGTATGGGTCTGCCGTTGCTTTTATCCACAGCAGGCAATCCATCAATGGGGTCGCCAGTTACGTTAAACAAACGGCCGTTGATGCCTGCGCCAATGGGCATGGCAATGGGCTTACCCAAGTCGGTTACGGGCATGCCGCGTACCAAACCCTCGGTGCTGTCCATGGCAACGCAGCGTACACTGTCTTCGCCCAAGTGCTGCTGGGCTTCCAAAATCAGCTTATCACCATTTTCGCGGGTTACTTCCAGTGCATTGTATATTTCAGGCAGTTTTTGCTTGCCACTAAATTGTACATCTATCACCGCACCGATGATTTGCTTTATTTTACCAACGTTAGCCATATTGGTGTGTATTTGTTTTTATATTTTCTGAAATTGGCTGCAAAAGTAGGGGAACGGCGCCAATTGGATTGGGGCAAATTTTGGAACCCTTTAGCGCCCAGTGGCACCAGCCGTTTGGTGGCACTATTGCCGCCTTGTGGCAGAAAAGGGCTGGCATGCAGGTGCGTCTTTTTGGCCCGAAGCAAGTTTATGGTCAGTAGATAGACGATAACTAAATCATTATCATTTACTTGCGTAGTTTTAGGGCCTGAGTAGGTGCAAGCTGGCCGTTGCCGGCAAAAAGTGATGGCGCAACGGTGGGTTAAAGTCTCGCAACAGGCTCAGGAGTTCGATTTTTTTTACTTCGGTCCGCACATAAATTAGCGCACCCCAATTTTAAGTCTCCATGCAAATTAGTTGGCAATCCAAACCCTTTGACAGTCTTTCGCCTACCGAACTATACAACATTATGCACCTACGCAGCGCCGTGTTTGTGGTAGAGCAAAATTGTGTGTTTTTAGATCTGGACCATCGCGATGCGCAAAGTTTGCACCTCATGGCCATGGTGGATGGCGCTTTGGCGGCTTACGCCCGCATTATGCCCGTTGGTTTGGGCTACACCGATTACTGCTCAATTGGCAGGGTAGCTACAGCGGCTTTTGCCCGCGGCAAGGGACTAGGCCGCAGCCTTATGCAGCAAGCCATTGAGGAGCTATATGGCCAATATGGCATGGTGCCTATAAAAATTGGCGCCCAATTATACTTGAAATCATTCTATGCCAGTTTTGGATTTGTGCCACATGGCCCCGTGTATCTCGAAGATGGCATTGACCACATTCCCATGCTAAAATTGCCATCAGGGACGTTGGATGTCTGATTTGAGATTTTTTGATGTTTTGATGTTTTGATTTTTACCAATGCCTAACACAACGGCAATTCACAAACAAACAAAGCAAAACCGGAGGGATTTTTTGATGTTCTGATTTTTTGATTTTTTGATTTATACCAATGCCTAACAAAACGGCAATTCACACACAAAGAAAGCAAAACCGGAGGGATTTTTTGATGTGTTGATGTGTTCATGTTCTGATTTTTTGATTTATATCAATACCTAACACAACGGCAATTCACTCACAAACAAAGCAGAGAACTGGTCAATCAGGCTGCACAACTCCGCGCTGGGGGCCATTGGGGGAAATGTCTGATGTCTGATGTACGATGTCTGATGTCTGATGTACGATGTCTGATGTCTGATGTCTGATTTGTTACATCTCACATCGAACTTCCTCACATCTGACTTTCGCTGGTTTCTACAGCCCTTGATTTCTTTGTTTCTTTTTTTATCAAGAAAAAAACGTAGAGATTTTTTGATGTGTTGATGTTCTGATTTTTTGATGTTTACCAATACCTAACACAACGGCAATTCACACATCGACAAAGCAAAAAACTGGTCAATCAGGCTGCATAACTCCGCGTCTGGGGGCCTTAGAAAGTGGCCGTTAAAAAAATTCGGGTGGGGGCCGTTAAAAAGCCGGGCACTGTTCGAGCCCGCACGAAGCTGCACCCAAAAGCATGGTTCGGCGAGTTTGCCCGGGTTTAGGCCCCC
>RDXD01000020.1 GCA_004292575.1 Bacteroidota bacterium | reverse complement strand
ACAGCTCAATGCCCAAACCAATACCAACACCTTATTTGGCGACCTTAACAGTGCGGTTAGCATTACCAAACCCGTACTGCCGCCCTGCGAACAATACACCCTAACCGATAAGCTAAACTACGAAAAGGAGGTTACCGGCATGTTTATGAGCGGTCACCCACTCGATAATTTTAAATTCGAACTAAAGTATTACAGCATCAGCAGCTTGTCCGATTTTAACCAACAAAAAGACGGCGCACAACCGCCAGTGGGCAAACCTATAAAGCTAGTGGGAATTGTAACCGCGGCGCGCCAGGGCAATACCAAAACAGGTAAGGCGTACTCCGTATTTAGCATAGAAGACTACAGCGATAAAACCGAGTTTTTTTTATGGAGTAACGATGCCGCCCGCTATGCCGCTTTTTTAGAACCGGGCCGTATTGTATTGGTAAAAGGCAGCTTTGAAGTAAAGGAAACTTACGACGCCAACAGAAGGCTTGTACCCAATGGCTTTAAGTTTAATATTGACGGCATGCAACTGCTGGATAGCCTAAAAACCACCGCTACCAAGGCTCTCGAACTACAGCTGAACGCCGCTGATCTTACCCTAGATTTTGTGGATTTTTTTACCCAGAATCTAAAAACCAACCCCGGCGCTTGCACCCTCAAATTGAAGCTGATGGACAAGCTGAAGCGCTACGATTTGGAACTGGCTCTCTCGGGCGGCGGCTTTGCCATGAACGACGCGCTTTCTGCTTATCTTTTAGACGCTAACCATATCGACGTATCGGTAAGCACCAGTTAGGCAAACTTTCATGTTTATGCCACATGAAGGCAAACCGACGCGGAAAAAAGGGCTTTAAGGCCATGCAACGCAGCACCTTTAGGCCGCTTTACCACATGCCTAGCAGCCATGGGCGGCTATGGGGGGTGAACACCTGGCCGATGCTTTCTTTTTTGCAGACCGTATTTTTACAAACCAGATTTTATTATGGCAACCATTCCAGTTTTAAAACTTGTAATTGCCCTATTCTGTATGGCAATGGCGCCCCGCCAGCCCGGCCATACACAGCCCAAGCACACAGATACACTACGACCTGATGCTGGAAATGTACGTGGAACTGCCTTGCAACCTGCAAAAGACCGACCTGCTTACTGAAGCATTTAATGTGCAGTTTACGGGACAAAAGGCCAGGCCAGCCGACCTTCAAACAATAAAAAAGCAATCAACGGAGCGGTACAAAATTGGCCTTACCCAAAATGACGCCTGGTTGAACCAATCGGTGGATGCGCAATTTCTAGGGGCCGACCGCAGCCGTTTCTTGTAGTGTGATAAACAAGTGAGGGCCATTTCGCCCTTTCGGATTAAGCAAACAGCGCAACTGCTACCGCCTGGCACTAATTGCTTAACAGCCACTTTAAAACCCTAAAAAGCACAATAACCTGTTAATTATACCCACTTGGTTAAGCCTTGGCGCGAATAGCCGTCTATAACATACTTTTGCACACCTTAAAACATCAAAAACGAATGACCCCTACAAAGACCCTGTGTATAGCCATCACCCTTTTATGCAGTGTAGCCGCCTCAGGCCAAAACGACCCTGCTGCCAAAGCCATTCTGGATAAAGTGAGTGCCAAGTTTAAAACCCTAATCACGGTTCAGGCTAACTATAACTTGAACGTAACCAACCGTGCGGGGAAAAATGCTGGCAAAAAAAATGGTTCTATTATGCTAAAAGGCCAGAAATATAAAATTACGGATAAAAGCATGGAGATTACCAGCGATGGGCGTAAGATTTGGAAGTTTGAGCCATCTGCCAACGAGGTAACCATCAGCAATGTAGATAACAATGCAGGAGGCATTACACCTCAAAAACTGTTTACCAATTTCTACGACAAAGACTTTACCTACAAACTGAAGGGCACCGCCAAAGTGGGCACCAGAACCCTTTCGGAAATAGAACTTACGCCAGTGGATAAAACAAAGAACTTTCAAAAAGTATTGGTTTACGTCGACCAAGTCCAACAAATGATTGTGTCGAGTAAAATATTCGAAAACAGCGGAAATGTTTACGACTACAGCATTAGCAACTTAAAGACAAACGCGCCGCTGGCAGATAATCTGTTCACCTTTGACAAGACCAAGTACGCAGGCGTAGATGAAATTATTCAGTAAGGTATCGGCTACAATGCTTTCAAGTCAAAAAGGTCAACCGCAAGTGGTTGACCTTTTTTCGTTTTTCTACTCTGTAAAATTTCCGCGGCTCCCAATCCGGCATTTTACTGCGGGTTAATTTATTTTTAATGCTCAACACCAACATAAAGCTGACGCACCTTATCGCGATTGTAGAAGTTGAATTTTTACACCTGCCCTCCAAAAAAAATTAAAAAACTGGCCCTGTTAAATGTACAACCAAGTTCAAGTGTTCAAAAAAAGAGGCTCTTGCTTGCTTTACTTTTTACATTGAAGCTATTGGCAGAATGCCCCCCGAAACGCAAGCCCATTGCAGTGAAATTATGCAGCCATACACGTTTTAAAAAAATTCCGCAGCAAACGCTTGGCTTTAACGCATTTGGCTCTTAAGGGCCAACGCTTGGTTGATGTGGCCAATTTTTGATTGACCAATGTATGACAAGATAAAATGCAAAGTGAAGCATTATTTTGAACGTACAGCTGCGGCATCGGCTTTCGGCGGCTTTTGTTGCACCTGCGCCTGCCACATAGCATCCGCCAGTTTTACAGCCTTATAGGCGTTTACAATACCGCCGGTTTTGCAGAGCTGTCCAAACGTGGTGCGCATTTTCTTAGACTTTGCCCCAGGAGGGGTCACAAATGCGTCGGCATAAGTATCATCGGTGCTTTGTTCTATAATATTGCGCACTTGTACCGCACTAAGGCCCGGGTAATAAGCTCTAATGAGCGCGGCAATACCGCTTACCACAGGTGCAGCCATGCTGGTACCCTGCTCGTAAGCATATCCACCCGGTACAGTGCTGTAGATTTTTACGCCAGGTGCCAAAACATCCACCCGTTGGCTACCGTAATTGGTAAAATCGGCAACCAAGCCGCATTTTAGGCTGCTGTCGCCACTGGCGCCTACAGTTATCATGTTGGCCGCAAAACTATCATCGTCATAGCGGGCCGAGGGGTAGTTTTCAATAGAATCCATGTTCTCGGCCTCGTTGCCAGCAGCATGTACAACCAATACATCGTGTGCAGCCGCGTACCTAATGGCATCGTCCACCCAATGTTTGTAGGGGCTCAGATCTTTCCCAAAACTCATATTGATAATAGAA
>RDXD01000019.1 GCA_004292575.1 Bacteroidota bacterium | reverse complement strand
TGCTTGGCCCCAATGGTGCCGGTAAAACCACTACTTTTTACATGGTGGTTGGCCTAATTAAGCCCGATGAAGGAGCCGTGTATTTAAACGATGAAAATATTACCCAAATGCCCATGTATAAAAGGGCACAAAACGGTATAGGCTATTTACCACAGGAGGCCAGCGTATTTAGAAAACTAAGCGTAGAAAACAATATTATGGCTGTGCTGGAAATGACCAAACTTACCAAGGCAGAAAGGCAACATAAGCTGGAACAATTGCTAGATGAGTTTAACCTACACCATGTACGCAAAAACAATGGCGACAGCCTTAGCGGTGGCGAAAGAAGAAGAACTGAAATAGCCCGTGCCCTAGCGGTAGACCCCAAATTTATATTGCTAGATGAGCCTTTTGCCGGTGTAGACCCCATAGCCGTGGAAGATATTCAAACCGTGGTGGCTAAACTTAAATACAAAAACATAGGAATACTTATAACCGATCATAACGTAAATGAAACCTTAAGTATTTGCGATAGGGCTTATTTACTGATTGAAGGCCAAATTTTTCAACACGGCACAGCAGAGGAATTAGCAGGTAACGAACAAGTACGCCGTTTGTATTTAGGAACCAATTTTGAGCTTCGCCGAAAAGATTGGATTATAGATATGGAGCGCAACATGGCAGAGCAAAAGGTGGGCCTGCATGAGGCCGATGCCTAGCCCAGGCCATTTCAGCTTTGGGCAAGCCAGGGTTTTATTGGGCTGGCGGTGTTAAATCAACTACCTGGCGCAGCAGCGTGGCATGGTCGTTGCCTTTTATAAGCAGCGTTAGGCGCAGCGGGCGGGCATTCCAGTCTATTTCTATAAGGCCATAGTTAAGGGCGTATATCATGGGGCCTTCGCGAAAGCGGTTGGGCTCAAAGCGCGGTGTGGTCCACACATGGGTGAGGCCGCTGCTGGTAACATCGTAAAGGGGGTGCAAAAGCCCTTCTACATTGGTGCGGCTAAACTCGGCAATATGCCTATCGCCACTAAGCAATACCACACCGGCGGGCTTGGTGCGGGTAAGTAAATTTAAAAAGCGCTGCTTGGCTGCGGGGAAATTGCCCCACTTTTCGTAAACATGCTCTTCGGATAAAAACTGGATGCCACAGCCTATAAGGTGCACTTTGGCCTTGCTGCCACGCAGCTCATTTTCGAGCCACTGCCACTGCGCTTCGCCCAGCACATCGCCGGTGGTATTGGCCACGTTTTGGCGGTTGCTGTTTTTGGCTAGGCTGTCTCTAAAATAGCGGCCATCCAGCAAAATGATTTTTACCTGCTGGCTATCGGGGCCCAAGGTGTAAGCTTGGTAGCCGCCCTGCTGCGCCCGAAAGGGGCTGTTGGCGGGCACATCTAAAAAATCGTACATCAAATTGCGGCTTTGGCTGCGGTAGGCATATTCTTTGCCGGCATCGTTTTTGCCATAGTCGTGGTCGTCCCAAATGCCAAAAATTTTGCTCAGCCGCCTAAGGCTATCGTAGCCGGGGTGTTTTTTTTGGATGTCGTATTTGGCTTTTAGCAGCCCCATATCGTCGGTATCGCCGTAAATATTATCGCCCAGCCATACCCACACATCGGGCCGGTCGTGCACCACATCGTTCCAAAGGGGCTGAGGCAAATCTTGGCGGCTACAGCTGCCAAAAGCAATTTTGGTTATTGGGGCTTGGGCTTGCAGGCTCGGCTGGCAAAGGGCTAGCACAGCCATGGTGGCCAGACGTGGCAGTATTTTTTTCATTGGTGGGCCAAAGGTAGTAGCATGGCGGGTTTTTTTGGGTAGAAGTGCGGAAACTGTAAAGGGGGTATGTACTGCGCCGGCGTGCATTTTTAACATGCGGCGCCAACCCGGCGGCTAAAATGGGCTGGCAAGCCGTGCCGGCTAGCGTAGTAAATCTAAACGGCGGCTCAATTCCCCTTGGCTGCAAACCGCTACTAAGGTTAGCATAACCGGCCAAAAAAGAAGCCTTGTGCACCATACAAGGGTGCACAAGGCTTGGTATGTGTCAAAAAATGTATGGCATTTAGCCCAAGTATATTAGGCCACTAGTTGCCGTATTCGCTTAAAAACTTTATGCGCATAATCTTTAGTTGCTCCCACGATAGGCTTAAGTCGCTCAGCTCTTTTTGTGCCACTTCCAAGCTGCTGGTTTGGCAGCCTTTAAAGTAGTCAATAATATCTTGCTGGTCGTACTCGTCTATCATGTCGTTAATGGCATAGTCCAGCTTTAGCTTGGTGCCGCTGGCAGCTATGGTTTCCATTTCCTCCAGCATTTCTCCCAGTTTCAAGCCTTTGTTTTTTGCAATTATGTCCAGCGGTATGCGTTTGTCCACGTTTTGAATAATGTAAACCTTGTTGCTGCTCTTGTTTACCACGCTCTTCATTACAAAGTCGTCGGGCTTTTCTATATCGTTTTCTTCCACATACTCGGCAATCATTTCCACAAACACCTTTCCAAACTTTATGGCCTTACCCTTGCTCACACCTTGGCATTTTTCCAGTTCTTCTAGGGTGGTGGGGTACAGGGTGGCCATGTCTTGCAGGCTATTTTCCAAAAACAGCACAAAGGGAGGCAGGCTGCGTTTCTTGGCTTCGCGCTGGCGCAGCTCTTTTAGCATTTCCAGCAGTTTTTCATCTGCTGCCGCGTTGTGGCCGCCATCGGCACCGGTTTCGTAGTCGCTGTCGTCCTCGTTGGCATCTTCGTACAGGTTGTTCAGTACTATTTTAAACGAGGTGGGTTTTTGCAAATAGGCCAGCCCTTTTTCGGTAAACTTCAGCAGGCCGTATTCTTCTATGTCTTTGCGCAGTATGGTTTCCAGCAGCAGTTGGCGTATCAGGCTGTTCCAAAAGTGGTTGTCTTTGTTTTTGCCGATACCAAACTCGGGCATGGTATTGTGCCTAAACATAATGACCTGTGGTATGGGGTTGCCCATCAAAATGTTAATCACATATTCAATGTTAAAGTGCTCATCCAGGGCTTTTACCACCTTCAGCACTTTTACCACTTCGTCCTTGGTTTCAATTTTCTCTTTAGGCGTGCAGTTATCGCAGCCGCCGGTGCCTTTGCAGCCCTTGGTATCCCATTCTTCGCCAAAATAGTGCAGCAGTATCTTGCGGCGGCACACGCTGCTTTCCGCAAAGGCCACGGTTTCGCCAATCAGCTGGGCACCCACTTCGCGTTCGCTCAGGGGCTTGTCGCGCATCAGGTGTTCCAGCTTGGCCACGTCTTTGTGGCTGTAGTACAGTATGCATTTGCCCTCCATGCC
>RDXD01000018.1 GCA_004292575.1 Bacteroidota bacterium | reverse complement strand
GACTGTCAAGTGGTATGTATGAAGTGGGTGTGCACATTGCCGACGTGAGCCATTTTGTGGAAGAAGATACGCTGCTCGACGATGAAGCCTACCAGCGGGCCACCAGTGTTTATTTGCCCGATAGGGTCAACCCCATGCTGCCCGAGCGCATCAGCAATGAATTGTGCAGCCTGCGCCCGCACGAAGACAAGTACACGTTTAGTGCAGTATTTGAAATAAACGAGCAAGCCGAGGTAAAAAAGTTTTGGCTGGGCCGCACGGTCATTCATAGCAATCGCCGTTTTACCTACGAGGAAGCGCAAGATTTAATTGAAGGGGCGGCTGGCGACTACGCAGACGAGATAAAAATTTTACACCAGTTGGCGCAGCAACTGCGCAAGCAGCGCTTTGCTAACGGGGCCATCAATTTTAGCAGTCAGGAAGTGCGTTTTAAACTTGACGACACGGGCAAGCCCATTGGTGTAGTGATAAAAGAAAACAAAGCTGCCAATCAACTTATAGAAGAGTTTATGCTGCTGGCCAACAAAACTGTGGCAGAAAGCATTGGCAAAGTAAAAGTTAAGGACAAAGATTTGCCATTTCCTTACCGCGTGCATGATACCCCCGATGACGAAAAGATGATACCATTTACGGCACTTGCACGCAAATTTGGCTACACCTTCAACATGAAAGATGAAGCCAGTGTGGCAGCCTCGTTTAACAAAATGCTGGCTGAGGCCAAGGGTACGCCGCAGCAGCATTTGCTAGAGCAGTTAGGCATCCGAACCATGGCCAAAGCAATTTATACGCCGCAAAACATTGGTCACTATGGCCTTGGCTTTGAGCACTATTGCCATTTTACCAGCCCCATTAGGCGCTACCCCGATGTGATGGTGCACCGCATTTTGCAACAAGTGCTTGATAAAAAGGCACATGTGGACAAAAAAATGGAACAGAAATGTAAGCACTGTAGCGAACGTGAGCGGGCGGCCATGGAAGCCGAAAGAGCTGCTAATAAGTACAAACAGGTAGAGTTTATGAGCCAGTTTGTGGGCGAGGTATTCGATGCCGTCATTACAGGCGTTAGCACCTTTGGTTTTTGGGCGGAAACCGTGGCCCACAAATGCGAAGGGCTGGTAAGCATAAAAGATTTAAACTATTATGACGATTTTAGACTGGTAGAAAGCGAATACATGCTGGCGGGCATGCGCACCGGGCGCACGTTTAGAATGGGCGATGCCATTGCTATAACCGTGATGAGTGCAAATTTAGAAAAGCGAC
Organism: Bacteroidota bacterium; assembly: GCA_004292575.1. GTDB lineage: Bacteria > Bacteroidota > Bacteroidia > Chitinophagales > Chitinophagaceae > Phnomibacter. The sequence continues at coordinate 2,040 of RDXD01000018.1, read as the reverse complement.
AGCTGGACTATGAATGGGTAGCCAATGCCAAGGTTGAGGGAAAGGCTGAGTTTAAAGGCGAGGTTGATGGTGGGGGCGAAGACAGTTTGCGGAGGGCCAAGGCTGCCTCCACACCGCGTAAGCCAGCAATGCAAAAAAATAAAAAAGGCAAAACCATACCCGCAACTGCGCCAATTCCCCGCACTCGAAAAAAATCTTAGTAAGGCTAGGTAGGTCCAAAAAACAGATAAGGTTAAAGGCGGACACTTTTTTATATATGCCAACAGAGAGCTAGGCAGCCAATGCTCATGTGAGGTGTAGCGGTATTATAAACCGCCTGTGTTCCTCTAGATAATATGTGTTGTAGTGGCAGAGGCGGGGTAAATGGTAATGCAGTAAAAAAAGTTTGGCAATGTAAAGGCATCACTCTACATTTGCAGCCCCAAAAAGTTCTTACATTGCATATTGCTTAATACAGTATGCTCCGGAATTGGGAGATGTGCTAAAATGGCACATCGCTATCACCAAAAAAAAGTAAACATGGCCAAAGAAGTTTCTGGCTTTGTACGCCTGCAATGCAAAGGCGGACAAGCAAATCCTGCGCCACCTATCGGCCCCGCTCTGGGTTCAAAAGGTGTCAACATCATGGAGTTCTGTAAGCAGTTCAATGCTCGCACACAAGATAAAATCGGAAAGATTTTACCCGTGCTGCTTACCGTTTACACCGACAAGTCGTTCGACTTTGTAATTAAAACACCCCCTGCCGCCATCCAATTAATGGAAGCTGCTAAAGTGCAAAAGGGCAGTAAAGAGCCAAATCGTGCCAAAAATGGTAAAGTTACCTGGGCTCAGGTAGAAGCCATTGCAAAAGACAAAATGCCCGATTTAAATTGTTTTACCCTTGACAGCGCTATGCGCATGATTGCAGGCACTGCCCGCAGCATGGGCGTAACCGTTGAAGGCAAAGCCCCGTGGGATAACTAATCTGTTCACCTTGTTCCCGGTACGGTTGTAGCGGGAATCGCCTCTAAACACCACGAGGCGTATTAAAATCATTACCACAATGAAACTGACTAAAAAAAGAAAAGTGGCCAATGCCAAGGTTGACAGCGCAAAGTTTTACACGCTGAAAGAAGCCGCCACTTTGGTTAAAGAACTCAATTGCACCAAGTTCGACTCATCTGTTGACCTACACATCAAACTTGGCGTAGATCCCAAAAAAGCCGACCAAGCCGTTCGCGGTACTGTAAGCCTGCCCCATGGCACCGGCAAAACAAAACGCGTACTTGTGCTTTGCAACCCCGATAAGGTGGCAGAAGCTAACGCCGCTGGCGCCGATTTTGTGGGTTTGGAAGAATTTGTTGCTAAAATTGAAGGCGGTTGGACCGACGTTGACGTAATCGTTGCCACGCCATCAGTAATGCCTAAAATTGGTAAACTGGGTAAAATCTTAGGCCCACGCAACCTGATGCCCAACCCAAAAACTGGCACCGTTACTAACGATGTAGCTGCCGCGGTTAAAGACTTGAAAGGTGGTAAAATAGCCTTCAAAGTGGATAAAGCCGGTATCGTGCATGCCTCGGTTGGTCGCGTAAGCTTTACCCCCGAAAAGCTCACCGAAAACACCAGCGAGCTTATCAACGCCCTCATCAAGTTGAAACCCAGTACTGCAAAAGGTGCTTATTTGCGCGGCATTAGCTTGGCCAGCACCATGAGCCCTGGCGTTGCGGTTGATACCAAAGGATTTATTCACTAAGCTTGACCTGCCAAGTCGGGTTCGCCTGATTGTAGCAGAACATGCCTTTCATTTATCAGCTTCTAAAAAAAGAAGACCATGAACAAAGTAGAAAAAAACGAAGTAATTGATGTGTTGAAAGAAAAATTCAACCAGTACAGCAACTTCTATATTACCAATACTGAAAGTCTTTCCGTTGCACAAATATCAAAGTTGCGCCGGGTGTGTTTCGATAAACAAGTTGAGTTAAAGGTGGCTAAAAACACCCTTATTCGCAAAGCACTCGAAAGCATTGATGCTGAGCGTTTTGGCGAGGTGTTCGATAG
>RDXD01000017.1 GCA_004292575.1 Bacteroidota bacterium | reverse complement strand
TAAAATAAGCATGATGCTAAACACCACACCTAAGCTTTGCGCCCAATCGGGCAAGGCAGTGTAAAGCAAGTGGTGCGGACCCGCCCAAATGTAAATGAAGATAAGTGCCCAAAAGTGAATGATGCTCCAGCGATAGCTATACACCGGCCTGTTGGCAGCCTTTGGAACAAAATAGTACATCAGGCCCAAATAGGGTGTGGTTAGAAAAAACGCAACCGCATTGTGGCCATACCACCATTGTACCAGGGCATCTTGCACACCCGCATACAAGCTATAGCTCTTCATAAACGATACGGGCACTTCGAAGGAATTGACAATATGAAGCAAAGCGACTGTAACCCATGTGCCAATAAAGAACCAAATGGCCACGTACAAGTGCCGCTCGCGGCGCTTTAGAATGGTGCCAAACATGTTTATGCCGAATACCACCCAAACCAGCGTGATGGCAATATCAACAGGCCACTCCAATTCAGCATACTCTTTGCCTGTGGTAAAGCCAGCTAATAGCGTAACGGCGGCGGTAACAATTATGCCTTGCCATCCCCAAAAATGCACCCAGCTCAGCTTATCACTAAACATGCGGGCTTTAAGCAGGCGTTGCAAACAATAGTACACACCAGTAAAAATTCCATTGCCCACAAAAGCAAAAATTACTGCGTTGGTATGCACTGGCCTAATACGGCCAAATGTGGTGTATGCAAAATTAAAACTGAGTGCCGGGTAGGCCAACTGGAAGGCGGCCAATACGCCAACAAGCATCCCTACCACCCCCCAAAGTATGGTGGCAAAGGCAAATGCTTTTACAATTTTGTTATCGTAATAAAACGATTCCATGCTTGTGTTTACCCTAAAGCCACTGCTTTGGGTTTGCGAACCCGCCAAGGGTCCATCAACAATGTTAGAATGCTCGTGCTGCATACAGTTTTTATGGTTTAGTAGTTACGGGTTTATCTTCATGTAACATGCGCAGTGGAGGCGACACCTCGTCATCCAATTGACCATCATTTACGCTCCATAAAAACGCCAGCAAAAAGCCAGCTGCAATAATGATGCTGGCCAAAAGCAGTAGTACAATTACGGACATAAACTATGGATTGTATGGGTTTGCATATCGACTGCCACAACCGTGTTAATAATAAACAAAATTAATTGGCCGCTACGGGCTGGCACCTGACCCTAAACAAACGATTTTATGATAAAAATCATTAAATGAGACGAGTGGCACTCAATAGCCAATGCGCAAATACGGGAAATGGGAAAAATGGATTCAGCCCTCGGTACGAACCAGCAGTTTCCCTGCTATTTTAGCCGAAACTGCAGTAAACAAAACGATGCTGATGCTGCTGGCGGGCATGAGTATAGCTGCAATCAATGGTTCTAAATCGCCCTTAACTGCAAACCAAAGGCCGACAAAATTATACAGTATCGACAGCACAAAGGAAGCCACCACAATAGCCTTGCTTACCTTGGCCATCTTAATATAGCTGGCCAGTCTTGGCAAACGGTCAGCCGCTAAAATGGCATCACTGGCGGGGCAAAAGTTGTTTACTTTTTCGGTTATGGCAATACCCACATCGGCCAGCTTTAGTGCGCCAGCGTCGTTTAAGCCGTCGCCCACCATCAAAACGCCACCACCACTGGCTTTCAGCCGCACAATCTCATGGAGTTTATCCTCTGGCGACTGCTGAAAAAGCATGTTGCTAGCCCCAAAAATAGGTTGGAGTACCGCGCCACCCGTAGCATGGTCGCCACTAATTAAATGCGTGGAAAACTGCCGCTGGAGGGTTTTCAAGAGTTTTGCTATGCCGGGCCGCACCACGTTGCTAAAGGTAAACTGCCCCTGCAACCCACTGCCAAGGTTAAAGGCCACATTGGTGGTTTGTGTTTGGCCATTTGCCCTATAGCCCCCTACAAAAGCCGTGCTGCCCAGCATTACGTACTGCCCATTTACGGTGCCACTACAGCCTTTGCCCACGGTTTCCTCAAAGCCTTCTACCGCCAATGTTTCCGTATTTAAATGCTGCTGCAGGGCTTTGCTCAAGGGGTGATTGCTTTGTGCTGCTAATGAAGCCAATGCCATTTTTTGGGCATACTGCAATGTTGGCCCCTCATACCCCACCTGCATTTCACCGCTTTGGGTAAGCGTGCCGGTCTTATCAAAAACGATGGTTTTTATTTTAGCCAGCCGCTCTACCACAGCCGAATTGCGCACAAAAAACTGTTGGCGGTCGAAAAAACGGATGATGTGCCCATTGGTGAAACTGCTGCTGAGTAAGAGGCTACAGGGGCACGCCACAATGAGTACTGCCGTTACCGCCGGCCAAAGTTTTGTGGCATCGTGCATCCACCAGTAGAGGCCCGCAGCAGTGGCAATGGCAAATAGCACTACGGTAAACCAGCGGCTTAGCAGGTGGATGTAGCTATCGTCTTTTGCCTTTTCGCCACGCATGGCATCGTTTTGCCACAGGTTGGTAAGGTAGCTTTGGGCCACGGCCTTTACCACTACCAGCTCAATGGCACCTTTGGTTTGCCTACCGCCGGCGTACACCATGTCTCCCGTCTGTTTGTGTTCGGGTAGGGTTTCGCCGGTTACAAAACTGTAATCAATAGCGGCAGTACCTGCCACCAGCAGTCCGTCGGCTGGTATTATCTCGTTGTGGTGTATCACAATGCGGTCATGTGGCAACAGTGCCGAAAGCGCTACCGGCGTTTCTTTACCCCCTTCTAACTTGCCCACAGCTATGGGAAAATAGCTGGTATAGTCACGCTCAAACGATAACGAATCGGTAGTGCGATCTTGTAGCGCCCGGCCTATGAGCATAAAAAACACAATGCCGGCCATGCTGTCCATATAGCCCTCGCCTGTGGCGCTTAACAACTCGTACACACTGCGGCAAAAAGTAATAAGAATGGCCAGTGCAATAGGCGCATCAATGTTTACGACACCTTTTTTAAGTGATGTAAAACCGCTGCGAAAAAACGCTTGAGCACAAAAGAAAAATACCGGCTGGCTAAGTATTAAAACGGCGGTGCTAAATAAATGGCGCAGACCAGCAGCATCATTGGCATGGGTGATACCAAAGTAAGCCGGAAAGCTGAGCAGCATAATGTTGGCAAAGCAAAAGCCGGCTACACCCAACTGGTACATGCGTCGCTTGCCGTAGCTGGGCGGCGCTGCTTTGCCTAGGTGTTGCATGCTTAGGTGGGGCTCGTACCCAACCCTGCTTAAAATTTCGGCTACCCCTTTCAGCGGCAGTGCTTGGTGGTTAAACACCACGGAAATTTCTTTTTTTTGAAAAT
>RDXD01000423.1 GCA_004292575.1 Bacteroidota bacterium | reverse complement strand
GACGGACGGCACCATGTTTTACAGCATCACCTACGGGCGCAACCTAATGGGTGGTTATGCCAGTCAGCTTACGCCAGAGCAGCGGTGGAAAATTATATATTATATCAAAAGCAAACAAGCGCCGGCTGCTGCCCCTGCTGCAGACAGTACCGCCGCAGCTAAGCCCTAAGCTGCTCTGCTAGAACATCAACTATAAAAAAACGCTTTTCAGACTAAGTAATCTTCGATAACATGGCTACCACATACAACAACCAATTTACCCAGCCCGCCAGCATGAAAAAATGGGGCCTTAGCCTAACCGGCGTGGGTATAGCAACCCTATTGGGCGGTCTTGCTTTCTTGGCTTTTAGTAAAGATGAACACGATGTAACCCGCTTTTGGGCAGTGTTGCTTCAAAACAGCACCTACTTTTTGTTAGTGGTAAATGCTTCAATGTTCTTTTTGTGTGCTACTACCTTGGGTTGGGCCGGTTGGACGCAAAGTTTTAGGCGTGTTGCGGAAGCCATCAGTGCCATTGTTCCCATATTTGGTATTTTGGCCTTTATTGTACTCATGGGTTTGGTTTTTGGCCATCAGCACCATATTTATCACTGGCTTACCCCCGAGGGCGATAAAATATTGGAAGCTAAGAAAGGGTTTCTAAACCCTACTTTCTTCACGGTTTGGACGGTAATTACCATTGGTGGTTGGAGCTGGCTGGGGCGTAACATGCGTAAAATAAGCCGCGAAGCCGATGAAAATCCAATGGGTGTAGAGGAAGCTAAAAAGTGGATTTTCAAAAATACCGTTCATGCATCCTTCTTCCTCATACTATTTGCGTTGACGGTTGCCTCTTCCATTCCTTGGCTTTGGCTTATGAGCATTGATGCGCACTGGTACAGCACCATGTACAGTTGGTACACTTTTGCCAGCACCTTTGTTGCGGGTATGGCTCTTATTGCGCTGTTTATCATTTATCTAAAAAATCAGGGACATCTGCCCTTTACCACGGTTGAGCACTTGCACGATGTGGCAAAATTCATGTTTGCCTTTAGCGTATTTTGGACTTATTTGTGGTTCAGCCAGTTCATGCTCATTTGGTATGCAAACATCCCCGAGGAAACTGTGTATTTCAGACCACGTATGTTGGGCGAGTACCGAGGGCTTTTTTGGTTAAACTTGATATTGAACTTTGTAACGCCCTTCCTCATTTTAATGAAGGCAGGTGCTAAGCGCAACTACACCATCGTTACTTTTATGGCCATTGTGATAATTTTTGGCCACTGGCTCGATTTTTACCTGATGGTAATGCCTGGCCCACTGGGAGAGCATGCCAAGTTAAGTTGGTTTGAACTGGGGATACCTGTGGGTTATGCCGGTTTAATTATTTGGCTAGTGGGTCGCCAGCTTGAAAAGGCGCCGCTTGTGCCCATGCACCACCCCTTCTTAAAAGAAAGCATCATACACCACACTTAGTATAAATGCAGTACAGTTTATAGCAAGCGGTCTTAATTTCAACTATTTCACACCATTTTCTTGAACAGATTTTAGCAGCGGCTCCTTAAGTCGATAATTTTACTCACAAATAAGAATTTAGTCTATGAATATCTGGATGTTGCTAGGAATTATAGCGATGATTTTCTTGGTAATTTTTCAAATTGCCAAAGCCAGTGAATACGTTGGCGTGCTTAAAGGCGAAAAGAAGAGTCGGGAACAAAGCAATAAAATCAATGCTTTTTTGATGATTGTGTTTTTGGTTCTAGGACTTGCTGGCGCTTGGTGGTGCAATGAGGTGCTTGCTCCCGAAACCCTATTTGCACAAGGTTCCGCTTCAAAAGAAGGTGAGCAGATTGATTTTATGTTCATGCTTACGCTGCTTGCCACGGGAATTATTTTCCTGGCAACGCAAATCTGCTTGTTTGTTTTCAGTTATATGTATCAGGAGAAGGAAGGCAGAAAAGCCTTTTATCTACCCCACAACAATAAGCTAGAGATTATTTGGACGATTGTACCAGCCATTGTGTTGAGTGTTTTAGTTGTTATTGGCTTGCGTCACTGGTTTAAAATAACCGGCGATCCCCCTGAAAATGCTATGGTGGTTGAAATTACCGGGCAGCAGTTTGGTTGGACTTACCGTTATCCGGGTCCTGATGGCGAGTTGGGAAAGAAGAGCTACAAGCTAATCAATATTCAAAACAATGGTTTGGGCCAGGATTGGAAAGACAAGGCTAACGCCGATGACGTTAGCCCTAGCAAAATGTATTTGATAAAAGATAAGCCGGTGAAATTGGTGATAGGCAGTAAGGATGTGATTCACGACGTGGGATTGCCACACTTTAGGCTGAAAATGGATGCTGTACCTGGTATACCCACTACCCTGTGGTTTACGCCCAAGTGGACCACCAAGGAAATGCAGATTAAGTTGAACAAGCCTGATTTTGAATACGAAATTGTGTGCGACCAGCTGTGTGGTGCCAGTCACTACGCCATGCGTGGTATTATAGAAGTGGTTACTCAGCAGGAGTATGACGTGGCAATGGCTAAATTAAAGCCGAATTACTACGCGGCATTTCCCGATAAAGATCCAGCAGCTAGCCAGCCTGCCGCCAAGGCGGATACAACTGCGCCAAAGACAGTTGCGATGGTGACCAAGCGCTAAATAAATAAGAAAGCTGTAAACCAAACCTTACGGTTACGGTAGTTGTAATATACTAAACGAACGAAAAACGATAGAATACATGGAAACAACTTTGAACATGCCGGGTACAGTGGCCTTGCCCGATGTACACCATGGGGAGGAGCACGAGCACCATCACCATCATGAAAGTTTTATTAGCAAGTACATTTTTAGCCAAGATCACAAAACCATCAGCAAGCAATTCCTCATTACAGGAATTATTTGGGCCATTATTGGTGGTTTGTTCTCGGTATTATTTCGTTTGCAACTGGGTTATCCTGACAGTACTTTCCCTTGGTTGGAAGACATATTGGGACGCTGGGCGCCAGGTGGCAAGCTAAGTGCAGAGTTTTATTATGCATTGGTGACCATGCACGGTACGGTGCTGGTGTTTTTCGTACTTACCGCAGGTTTAAGTGGCACCTTTAGCAATTTGTTGATACCGCTTCAAATTGGGGCACGCGACATGGCAAGTCCATTGCTTAATATGTTAAGCTATTGGTTCTTTTTTGCCGCTGGTGTGGTTATGCTTTCTTCGCTGTTTATCCAAACAGGGCCATTTAGCGGCGGCTGGACAGCCTATCCGCCATTGAGTGCCCTCCACGATGCGTCTCCGGGTTCTAAACTGGGTGTTGATTTATGGATTACCTCTATGGCATTGTTTGTGGTGTCAAGTCTGTTGGGCGGATTGAACTACATCGTTACCGTCCTTAACATGCGCACAAAGGGTATGACCATGACCCGTTTGCCGTTGACCATTTGGGCATTCTTTTTTACCGCGGTATTGGGTGTGCTTAGTTTCCCAGTTCTGTTCAGTGGTTTTATCTTATTGTTGTTTGATCGTAACTTGGGTACCAGTTTTTACTTGAGTGATATTTTTATACAGAGCACTGAGCGGGCTTTACCCAACGAAGGTGGTTCTGCTATCTTGTATCAACACTTGTTCTGGTTCTTAGGTCACCCCGAAGTTTACATTATCTTGTTGCCTGCCATGGGCATGGCCTCTGAGATTTTGAGTACTAACTCGCGTAAGCCTATATTTGGTTACATGGCCATGATTGGTTCATTGTTTGCAATCACAATCCTGGCCTTTCTGGTTTGGGCGCACCACATGTTTGTGACGGGACTAAATCCTTTCTTAGGTGCGGTTTTCGTACTGCTCACGCTCCTCATTGCGGTTCCATCGGCCATAAAAGTGTTTAACTGGCTCACTACGTTGTGGCGCGGCAATATTCGCTTTACCCCGGCCATGTTGTTTGCTATCGGTTTCGTGAGTTTATTTATCAGCGGTGGTCTCACCGGTATTTTCTTAGGGAACTCTGCGCTTGATATTCATCTTCACGATACATATTTTGTAATTGCTCACTTCCACATCGTAATGGGTGTTGCATCTTTCTTTGGCATGTACGCTGGGGTTTATCACTGGTTTCCAAAAATGTTTGGACGCCAGCTTAACAATACGCTGGGTTATGTACACTTTTGGGGAACCATAGTGTGTGCCTACTGTATTTTCTGGCCCATGCACTACGAAGGTTTGTCGGGTATGCCACGCCGCTATTACGATTTTAGCCAATGGAAAACCTTTAACCAGTTTGGAGAGTTGAATAAGTTTATCACCATTGTCTCTATTCTTAGCTTTGCATTACAAATTTTGTTTGTGTTCAACTTTTTCTACTCCATATTTAAGGGTAGAAAACTGCAAACAAAAAACCCTTGGAATAGCAATACGTTGGAGTGGACAACGCCGATAAATGCAGGACATGGCAACTGGCCTGGCGAGATTCCCGAAGTTCACCGTTGGGCTTATGACTATGGAAAGGATGGGGTGGACCACATTCCACAAACCGTTCCGGTTGGTGCCCATGAAAGCAAGGACCATTAAATAAAGTTTCTATAGTAGTTGTAAACGACCCGCACACCGCGGGTCGTTTGTTGTTTTTGGAAAATCGTTCAAGTGCTTTTGTCCCTTTATCTACTTATAGGCTTGTGTTTTGGTGATGGCTATGGCTCACCACTTCAAAGCCAAACTCAGCGGTGGGCTGCTGCTTTGGGTATGCACAGCAAGGCTGTAAGTGGTGTGGGGTTTTGTGCGGGTTTTGTTTTAGCTTGGATTTTGGGGCGGTTTTAAAACCAAGTGCCTGTATTGTTTTTGCAATGGCAGGGTGAATCAAAAGCAGTTTTTGCTTTGTTAGCCTACTGAGGCCGTTCAATATTTTGTCGTTCTTGAGCCCCGTTTTGAATTGATAGGGTCGTGCGGAGTCAGTGCGTGTTTGTAAAGTCAGGGTTAGCTTATTCGTTAGTGTTTTATGAGTTTGCTGTGGAATTGAATGCCATTTGCAGTGAATAAAACAACGCTGTAAACACCAGCTTTCCAACCGCTTGTTTGCAAAAGCACAGTATTGCGACCTTCTGCAAGGGTTACCATTTGGTATTGTTGTAAAGTACCAGTAGCCGTATATACTCTTATGTGTGCAATTTGCGGTGTTTGGCTGTTAAAGATGAGGGAACTGTTGCTTACAGCAGGGTTGGGTATTAGCAGGATGGACTGAGAAATGCTACCCAAATTGACGGAGGCTAAGTTGCTGAAATGCGTTCGGCCATTTTTTGATTGGATTACTAGACGGTATAAACTTCGGCCCGGCAAGGGTAGCTGGTCCAAGTATGCTGTGGTATGTAATGATTGCCCTTCCAATTTAGCCAATGTGTCAAACCGTTGGTTATGGCTGCTTCTGGTAATCCACATGGACGCTGCGGTTTCCACTTCATCTATGCTCCATTGAAGTGCCACTTGTTGCCGCTTATTGGGTTGGGCAGTAAAGTGAACGAACCGCAGCGGAAGCGTAACGATGCCGTTGGAGATGCCCCAAGGGGAGAGTTCGGTAATGCCTGCAAGATCGTGATACCAACTGCTGCCGCCGGCATTAGTTGCGGCTCCAATTTGAGGGGTGTACCCGTCTTGGTCAATGGCGTTAACGCCATCGGATTTGTAGAGGCTACAGTTTTGCCGAGTAAAAGAAGCACCTTCGTTGTTTTGGTTCCATTGCAGGCGAAGCGTAACGGTATTGCTACCCAAGGTAGCCTCGTCTATTTGCCAAGTATTGCCAACGCTTGCTTGTTGCAAGAACCCCGGCGGTGCGGTTTGGTTTACACGTACTGTGAAATCTTCGGCAGGGCCGCTAGAATTGGTAATGGTAATTGGGTTGTAACTTGAGCTGGTAGGGCCAATGGGCAACTGTTTGCTGAGGCCTGCGCCAATACTGGTTTTTATGCCGTTAGTGGTGGCGGGTACGCCAGCATCGGAGCCGGTAACCACATAATTGGCGCTGCTGGCATTAGCAAAGTTGTTTACGGTAAGCAAATTATCGTTTGAAAAGAGCTTGCCCGTCTGTAGCGTTAGGGTGCCAAGAATGTTAGCGTGGTTGTTCAGCACCACATCTTGTGGGTTGTTGATAACCATATTGCTAATGCTGAGGGGCGTGACGCCACCTATGGTCTGCTTTGTAGAGCCTGTAAATTGAATGCTGCTGTTGCTGTTAGTGGAAAAAGAGCCGCCATTGTACGTAAGGTTTCCGAAAATTTGTAAGGTGGCATTTTGCAGCCCTATAGTGGACAAAAATCCGCTTTTGGATAGGTTGCGGCATTGCGCCGTGGCGCCTGCGGCAATGGTTGGCACTCCTGTGCTAACCACAACGTCGTGCAGAGGGGTGGGCACTTGGTTGCAGCTCCAATTGCCTGCGGTATGCCAATTGTTGTTTGCCGCCGCACCGGTCCAGGTGTTGGTACTGCTTACGTTAAGCGCTGCGGCTGTACTGGTGGCGCTTCCGCAGGTGCCGGTTACCACGCAGCGGTATTGGTAGCCGTTGAGTAAGGCTGTAATGCCAGATACCGAAAGCGTGCTGGTAGTGGCATTGCTGTAAGTACTGTTATTGTTGATGGATGCGAAGCCTGAACCCGTGTTTACCTGCCACTGATACGTAATACCGGTGCCTGCGGCAACCACCGAAAAGCTAGCGGTACCCCCCAGGCATGCATTTGCAGCACTAGGCGATTGGCTTACCGACGGTGCGGTGCAGGCAGCAGTATAGTAAATACCAATTTTTGTGCTGGTAGTAATGAGAAGACCACAGTTATCAATGTTGAAACTAAGGCGAGCCTGACCTGTGTAGGTTGCCGTCCAAGAAATTTGGCTTTGTTGGCCGCAAAAATTATCGTTCCACACCAGCAGTGTATTGGTGTTGGAGTGCAGCGATAAAATGGTGTTGATATTGGTAGGCGAAATGTTTTCGGGAAAACAGGTTCTAAAATAATAGGTGTTGCCAGCAACTACGGGAATGCGGTAAAACTCGTCGCCCCAGGCATCTAGGCGATAGGTTTCGTTGGCAATGCCCGGTTGGGAAGGCATGTTATTGAGCCAAAAGTTTTCGGCAAAGTTGTCGGTGGCAAGGCACTGGGCGTTTAACGCGGCAGTGTGGCAAAACGTTGCCAGCAAAAGCTGAAGTACAGGTTTGAGCATAAATAATGTTTTTGTGCAAGTGGCCAATATTGGCCTAAAGCAACCCTGTTTTTGATGCTTTTAGGGGGCTAATGAACGATTGCGCCAGCCTTAGTTGTAAGCGTAAGCTGTAAGCAAACAACTGCTAGATATGCCTTTGAGATGCGTGTGCCTTTTGACAGCGGTGCAAGTATGCTGTTAACGGTATTTTGTGTAGGTACACTGTAGAAACAAACCTCGGTTTGGCCTTTTGCAGGTACTTTTGCCCTAAATTGAATATTTATTTATGGCAAGTGCTGAGGCTGCAACCAACCAGTTTAGCGTAAAAGCTAAGTTGAATGATTACAAGGAGCTTATTAAATTTACGTTGAGCATTACAGTGGTTTTTAGCAGCGTAATTAGCTATTTGCTGGTGCCACAAATTTCGTTGGATGTAAAAATGGTACTGCTGCTTACCCTTGGCGGCTTGCTGGTGACGGGCAGTGCCAATGCCATTAACCAGATAACTGAGCGCAAAACCGATGCCCTAATGAAGCGCACGGCCAACCGACCGCTGGCAGCGGGCCGCATGAGCGTAACCGAGGGCTGGACGGTAGCCATTGCCAGTGCCGCCATTGGTATTGGCATTATGTGGTATTTCTTTAACTGGCAGTCGGCGCTGTTGTCCGCTTTCAGCTTGTTTTTGTATGCATTTATTTACACCCCACTTAAAAAAGTAAGTGCCATTTCGGTGCTGGTGGGTGCTTTTCCGGGTGCCTTTCCTTGCCTTATTGGCTGGGTAGCCGGAGCCGATGAGTTTAGCACCGGCGGCTGGATTTTGTTTGCCATACAGTTTTTGTGGCAGTTTCCGCACTTTTGGGCTATTGCCTGGGTGGCACATGCCGACTACGACCGGGCAGGTTTTAAGCTGCTACCCAACCAGAATGCGCCCACTAAAAATACGGCTTTGCAATCTATAGGCTATGCTGCACTGATGGTGCCGCTGGGTTTTTTGCCCTACTACACGCATTTGGCTGGCCCTATAAGCATGTGGCTGCTGCTGGCCGCCAATGTGGCCATGGTTATACAATGCCTGCGCTTGTACAAGGATATGGATGTAAAAGCGGCGCGGCGCGTTATGTTTAGTAGCTATATTTACTTGCCTGTTATTTTGATAGCATTGCTGGCCGATAAGGCTCAATAGTGGTAAAGAACTGTTTATATTGTATTAATTACCAACAATTAAACAACAATCAAGAATGCATACTAGAGATTTCTATAGCATCATAGATGGTGAACTTGATGCGTTTATTGCAAGGTACAAAGATGATAGTGTTATTAAAGCCCATAAAAGAGCCACTAATAATCAAAAGTCTTATGCACTTCTAATTTGGTTTCTTGACTTTTATGGCAGAGTATCCAATTATTCAAACTTTATTACTGACGGAGGAAACGATAGTTCTTGTGATATAGTATTTGACAGCTTCGATAATCAAGGAAATAAGATTTTTTATGTACTTCAGTCAAAATGGAACAATGCAGATAATTCGGAAAGAGAAACCGAAAAGGATGAAATCTTGAAAGCACTTAGTGATTTTGAAACCATCTTGCGTGGGGAAAAGAAAAGTGTAAATAATAAGTTAAAATCTAAGCTGGAAGAACTCGATTTGCACTTAAAAGCCAATGGAGCAGTGAAGTTTATTTTTCTTTCTCTCTCGCAGTATAAAGGTGGGGCAGATGAAAATATTGAGGCATTTAAGAATAATGATGTTAAAACTAAATTTGAGGTAATTGACATTGATCGAATTCGAGTGGATTATATTGATAGAAAGTACAAAAAAATTGACCCTGTAAATCCGCTTGAAACGTATCAAAATCCGGAGGAAAGTTCAATTGGGATTGAAATAGTACAAAAGGGGGGCAGTGTAAAAATCGAAAAGCCTTACGAGGCTTACATGTTTTTGCTTCGTCCGAAGTCAATTTGGGAACTTTTTAAGACATATAATTTTTTACTTTTCTTCAAAAACGTTCGAAATCCATTATTGCAATCCCAATTTAATGAAGACATTGAAAAAACGATACTCGAAGAGTCTTCTCTTTTTTGGTACTATAACAATGGGATTACTGCCATTACGAAAATTCTGCCGGAGATTGGTAAAAAGGCAGAAACAATAACCGTAACTGGTTTGCAAATTATAAATGGGGCGCAAACCGTTTATTCAATTTATCGTGCCTACGAGCGTGCGTCCCACACACAACGTATTCAGATGGATACTGAAGCAGTGATAACATTACGGTTGTTGAAATCAGGCGGTAAGAATTTTGATTTGAATGTTACGCGGTACACAAATTCTCAAAACCCTGTACAGGACAGAGATTTTTGTGCCAATGATGAAGTACAAATAGCCTTACAGAATGCTTCATACAAAACAAATGTTTGGTACGAAAAAAGGCGTGGTGAGTATAGAGAAGTGCCAAAAGGCGTTAAGACAATACCGAATGGCGTTTTTGCAAATCTTTATTTAGCCTACCATTTGCAAGACCCGGTGAGTGTAATAAAAAACTATGAGCTGCGAGTGAAAACAGGCAAAGACTTAAATTTTATCTCACACCGAGACCATAAGGATGGCCTGTACGAACGCATATTTAATAGTAAAACTTCTTTTGAAGATATGCTTTCTGCTTTCTACGTATTTGATACGGTTTTTAAGCCGTTAAATAAACAGTATTCGTTTTCGCTTAAAACAAATTTGTATCATTTATTAGCTTTGTTTAAAGTTGCTTTTACGAAATATTTGAAAGTAAAATATGGCGATAAAATAAATGTGAACAAACAAGTTATCAAAATTTATGAAAAGGGTGATAAAGGAGAGAAAGAAACAGTTATTAAGACGTTCAAATTTTTAAGTCAATTTGTTGAAAGGCAGGTTGGAGGATTGAGTAGAGCGGAAAAAACAAGTGAACGCATGTTGAAATTTTTGTTCACTCTATCCCACTACCAAAAGATATACGATGCATTAGAAGAAGCAGAAATTTCCACGAACGACATTGATGATGTTATTTTGAAAGATGATGACGAGATTATAGATAGCGATAGGGACAACGAATCAACCACCGACGAAGAATAATGACTACGCCTAATATTTTATTTGCTAAAGGGGGAACTTCCTAGTGTACCTTAGGCATCTTTTGTTATTTTTCCGTTTGCTGCTAATGATGCAGCCGTTGATTGTGACCTTTAGAAATTTTTTTGTGGTAAACGAAATGATTTGAACCACTTGTGTGCCGATTTGTTAGTTTAAAAATTGTTTAATTGTGAATACAGTAATGGATACACCACCCCAGCGCACCCGCATACACCCGTATAAGTTTACCTTGTGGGTGGCCATGGGCAGCATTGTAATGATGTTTGCGGGCTTTACAAGTGCCCTAATTGTGAAGCGCAACCAGGCTAACTGGCAGGGTTACGAATTGCCCATGATTTTTTGGTACAGTACCATTGCCATTGTGCTTAGCAGCGTAACGGTGCAGCTTGCGCTTAAAAATTTTAAGCAACGTAACAGGGCTGCCTACCGCCAGTTTATGGTGGTAACCGCGGTGCTGGGTGCTGCCTTTATGGCCATGCAGTGGGCTGGTTTTGGCCAGCTAACCGCGGGTGGCGTAAAGCTTATTGGGCAGGGCAGCAACGTATCGGGGTCGTTTTTGGCGGTGATAGCCGGCATGCACCTTTTGCACGTGCTGGGCGGCCTGGTAGCCATACTGGTAATGCTGCGGCCCCGCAGCGGTACCCGCAACTACAGCGCAGTACCCGCTGAAGTACTGGTTACTTACTGGCACTTTGTGGGCGCCTTGTGGATTTACTTGTTTGTGTTTTTGAGTTGGGTAATGTAAAGTACCCCTTTGCAAGCGGGCTACGCACCGGCTGGGTTGGCGACTGGCATCCGCAAGCTGTATTTTGGCCCAATAGACTTGATGCTGCTTGGAGGCAGGCGGATGGCAGTGGAAATCCTTTTTTGGCACGCTGCAACGCTCAAGTTTAGGCCGGTTATGCCAAAAAAGATTGGAACGAACAGCCGCAACTGAGGCTTGGATTTGCACAAATGTTGACTGCCCCAAAAATGTAATATGGCAATGTAGCAGCGTGCCGTTGTAGTTTTTGTAGGTGCTGGTTAAATTTCTTTTTGTAAACCCATGACTTTTATGGGGTTGTCCGCTTATTTTTGCGGCCATACTTTTTAAGAAAGCGTTACACTATGGCAACAGCAGCAATACCGGCGGGCACCAAATGGTGGGGTGGTGGCAAGAGCCCCTTTAACATGAGTTATGGCAAGGCCATGATGTGGTACTTTTTAATGAGCGATGCCTTTACGTTTGGCGCCTTCCTCATTAGTTACGGTACCACCAGGTTTAGTGCCAATTACTGGCCGGATCCCAACCGGGTTTTTAACGCCTTTCCGGGCTTTGGCCATGCCAATTTGCCGCTGGCGTTTGTGAGCTTAATGACCTTTATTCTTATTATTAGCTCGGTTACGATGGTGCTGGCAGTGCACGAAGGGCACAACATGAACCGTAAGGGCGTTGAGAAATACATGTTTTGGACAATTTTGGGTGGGTTGGCATTTTTAGGCTGCCAAGCTTGGGAGTGGACACACCTTATAACTGGTACCCACCATGTGCTGGTTGATGGCGTGGTTAAAGAAATGGCTACTACCGTTAGCACTAACCCGTGGGGACCCTTGGTACCCGGTTTAATGCACGACGGTCATGAGGTTGGTACCCCCGGCCCGGTGGCTTTTGGTGGCTTCTTTTTTGGAATCACCGGTTTTCATGGTTTTCACGTGCTGAGTGGGGTGGTTATTAACCTGATTATGTACATTAAAGTGCGCCTTGGGCATTTTGACCAGCGTGGCCACTACGAAATGATTGAAAAGGCTGGCTTGTACTGGCACTTTGTAGATTTGGTGTGGGTGTTTGTGTTTCTTTGCTTTTATCTGGTGTAACACCTTTAACACGCTTTTGGAAAAACAACGATTATAAACGGCAAACTGTAAATAGATTTATATGAGCACTCAACCCGTACTTGCTTCCGACGAAATTAGTTTTGCACCCCAACATGCCGATAACGCCGCTTTTATGAAGACGGTGAAAAAGGTAACCATCATTTTGAGTGTAATTACCATTATTGAGCTGGGTTTGGGCCTGTTGATGTACAACCTAAGCGGTGGTAGCCACTTGGCGGTGTTGTTGATAAAGGGTGTTGTGGTAATTCTAAGTTTGGCAAAGGCATTTTACATAACGGCCTATTTTATGCACCTTGGCGATGAAATACGCAACTTTATAATGACCATTATTGTGCCTTTGGCGCTATTTATTTGGTTTATTATTGCGTTTTTGTACGAAGGCGATAGCTGGCGCAACCTGCGCAATACCCGGGCCGGTAGTTACAAGCCAAAAACAGAACAGACAGTACCCGCTGTGAAACCCGGCGCGGAGAAATAGGACCACTACCATCTTGATTTTGTGCGCCATCCTGTTTTTTAGGATGGCTTTTTTACAATTGCTGCAACAACCCAGGCTACCCGTTGTTATACATGGGCAGCTATAAAGAGGTAAGGCGGCTAGTGTGCAGCACATTGATTGGCAGCTGGTAGTTGGTGCGTTTTCTCTTTTGGCAGTATTGTGTGAGATTTTAAAAATCTGTTTTGGGGCTTAAAACAAACAAATTCAAAGCGTTTTTTGGTTGATATTTGGAAGTTTAGAGTGGGCAATGGTATAAGCTGAAGGTTGAAATAATTGGGGCTATTGTGTAACCAACCAAAGAATGTTTGTACAACCGGTATGGCGGCATTAAAAATAAATACATGACTAAATCGGCTTGGTTAGGCCTTACAATAGCGCTGTTTGTGCCTGTAATTTGCTACTACATTGTAAGTGGGTTTGGCGAAGGTGCGGTGAATATGCCGCGGCGGTACTTTGACGATTCGGTGGTAACCAAAGTGGTGAATGGAAAAACGATTAACGATACCATTTGGCACCGGATACCCCACTTTGAACTGACCAACCAATTGGCGCAAACCATTACCCCCGATAGCTTAAATGGCAAAATTTGGGTGGTAAGCACATTTTTTACGCATTGTCCTAATATTTGCCCTGGGCTTACCCGCAACATAAAAAAACTGCAAAAAAGCTTTGAAAACCGCAAGCGTAAAAAGTACGGCGATACATCGTTGGTGTACTTTATTAGTCTTACCGTAGATCCGGCCCGCGATAGTGTGGAAGCTTTGAAAAAATGGGCCGATCGGTTTTATGTAAACAGTGACAATTGGAGCTTGCTGACTGGCCCAAAAAAGGATATTTACAGCCTACTGCTAAACGACTTTAGGTTGAGTGCCCAAGATGGCGAGGGTGTGGATAGCAATTTTATACACACTGAAAAGGTGATGCTGGTGGACAAAAATAGGGTGGTTAGGGGTTTTTATAATGGGCTTGACAGCCTTGATATGGGACGGCTTGCGGGCGATATTGGTAAACTTTATTTGGAACGCGACCGGAAGAAACCGTCCATTTTTAGGGCGTATTTGCCCATTTTGCCACTGCTGGTGGCGGTGCCGGTAATTGTTTTTGTGGTGATGTATTTTTTAGGACGCAGCCGCAAGAAAACTGAGCTGCTGGCCTAAAGGTTGGCGGTAAACCGATGTTCTCGTTATTCTAAAATAAAAACCAACACGTTTATGCTTAGCGCAACGCTCAAAAAAAACGATAAACAGGCCACCTGGCTGATTGGAATTTTTTCGATAGTTGTTTTTTTGGTGGTTACTTTTTTATCGCGGTTTAAATTGCCCATTACCCTTGGGTTTGATGTGCACATTTTTGCCCTTTTTAATGCCATAGTAAATGCCACCATTGCCCTGTGCTTGCTGGCAGCATTGCTGGCCGTAAAATCGAAGCGCTACGTACTGCACAAAAACCTGATGCTGGCTGCGCTGGTGCTGAGTGTGCTTTTCTTGCTTAGCTATATTGCACACCACCTGCTGGCTGGTGAAGCTAAATTTGGCGATAGTAATTTTGATGGCGTAGTAAGCGACGCGGAAAAGGCAGCGGTAGGCGGTACGCGTATGGCGTATTTAGCCATGCTTTCGACGCATATTTTTTTGGCAGCGGTTATTTTGCCGTTTATTCTGTTTACGGCCTACAGGGCCCTTACCGCCGAGTTTGGTAAGCACAAGCGTTTGGCACGCATTACCTGGCCATTGTGGTTTTATGTGGCGGTTACGGGTCCAGTTATTTACGTAATGATTAAGCCTTACTACAGCTAAACTTGGCCTAGCGTAGGCATGCTTGTACCAATGCTGGCTAACAAGTTGTAGCTTTATTAAAATTAGTAGATTATGATGCCTCCGGTTAGCTACACCATCAACAATGGCGTTGCCTTTGTGACGCTTAACAGACCCGATAAGTTCAACAGCTTTAACCGCCCTATGGCGTTACTGCTGCAGCAGCTTTTGGATGCTGCCGGTACCGACCCTACGGTGCGTTGTGTGTATCTTACCGGGCAAGGAAAGGCATTTTGTGCAGGGCAAGATTTGGCGGAAGTGACCGACCCCGAAGGGCCCGGTATGAACCGGATTTTAAGCGAGCATTTTAACCCCATAATAGCAAGAATTGTGGCGCTGCCCAAGCCGGTGGTGGCCGCTGTAAATGGTGTGGCCGCGGGTGCGGGTGCCAATATAGCGCTGGCTTGCGATGTGGTGGTGGCCAAGCAAACGGCGGCTTTTATACAGGCATTTAGTAAAATTGGTCTTATACCCGATAGTGGGGGCACCTATACATTGCCGCGCTTGGTTGGTTGGCAAAAAGCCAGTGCGCTAATGATGCTGGGCCAAAAAGTGGGTGCCGAAGAAGCCGAACGCATGGGTATGATTTATAAATGGTTTGCCGACGATGAATTTGACGCGGCTGCCCAAGGCCTGGCTTACCAGTTGGCGGCCATGCCTACGGCTGCACTGGCATTTACCAAAAAAGCGCTGCAGCACAGTGCCACACACAGCCTGGAGCAGCAGCTGCAAACGGAAGACGAACTGCAGCAAATGGCCGCTGCCACTTTAGATTTTAAAGAGGGTGTGGCAGCGTTTATGGAGAAACGGCCACCCCAATTTACCGGGCAATAATGTCCAGTTAAACTGTTGTACAAACTTTACCCCCGCTAATATGGATACGCAAGCGCAACTGCTGGCCCAAACCGCTGTGGCCCACATGCTACAGCACGACGCATTTAGCCAATGGCTGGGCATTAAATTGCTGGCATTGCGCCCTGGCTATGCCAAAATAAACATGACGGTGCGGCCCGAAATGCTGAATGGACTGGGCATAGTGCACGGCGGAATTGCTTTTAGCCTGGCCGACAGCTGCTTTGCCTTTGCTTGCAACAGCCGTAACAATACCTCGGTAGCCCTTGATACGGCCATCAACTTTTTAAAACCCGTGTACCCTGCCGATGTGCTGGTGGCTGAAGCACAAGAAATGCACGATGGCCGCAGCACGGGCCTTTACCACATTACCATTACCAACCAGCACGGAAAAGTGGTAGCCCTATTTAAAGGCACCTGTTTTAGAACCGGTAAGCCCGTAGTAGGGTAGTGGCGTAAAATAACCATTGGCAAGAGTTTGTACCTACGGCTGCGCTTTTATGGCCCTTCCAATCCTATTTCTACGGTTCCATTTGTGTTAGATGCAAAAACGCGAACGCCGCCTGCAAGGTGCTTTACCATTGGCTTATGTACGAGGGCGGTAGCAAAAAGTGGACGATTATGGCCGTTTGCAACGCCATTGAAAAAGGGTTTTTATGGCGGGTAGT
>RDXD01000016.1 GCA_004292575.1 Bacteroidota bacterium | reverse complement strand
CAGAAGCAGGACTTGCCGCTTATTATCAATTCAATGAAACTACAGGCAATGCCATAGATGCTGTAGCAGGCAATAATGGTATTTTGCAAAATGCACCCACTCGTCCCGCTTCTACAGTATCCGTAGCAAGAGGTGTATCGACTCGCTTGACTGTTCCCACAGGCGCAAGCAATCAAACTTTAGGCAATATGACAGTAAACTTTACAGCTATGTCTGCCCCTGCCGCAAATGATGAGTTTGTAACCTATCAACTGTTTGACAGACCTTTGAATAACGTTTCGGCTAATAACACTGCCTCAAATTATTGGTTGGTGCGTCAATTTGGTACACAAACATTCAACTACAACCAAATGAACTTTACCTTGCCTGCCAGCGATGTCATTTCCACCACTGCCCCTGCTTCTGATATGAAGCTCTTTAAGCGCGACCACAATTCAGGAGGTACTTGGGGAACAGAGATAGGCACAGGCACTTCTGCCAACAACACTACCAAAATCATTGCCTACACACTCTCACCTGTCCAAACGAGCTTCAGCGAATTTTCTGTAGCCAGTGTTACTTCGCCTTTGCCTATTACGCTCACAGGGTTGAAGGGTGGAAGGGTAGAAGGGTTGAATGGAGAAAAAACAGAGGAAGTAAAACTCGAATGGACTACTGCCTCAGAGATAAACAATAAAGGATTTGAAATACAAGTTTCCGAAAATGCACAAACCTATAAAACCATTGCCTTCGTAGATGGCGCAGGAAATTCAAACGCCCCTAAAAACTATCAACTAACCACCATCAACCAAAATGACGGTTATTACAGATTGAAGCAACTCGATTTTGATGGTACGTTTTCGTACTCGCCTGTAGTATTTGTGGAGGGTATGGCAGGCAAGGTGGTGGTCTATCCAAATCCGAATAATGGCACGTTTACGATAAGCACGCAAAGCCCCCTAACCCCCGAAGGGGGAATCACACAAGCAAAACTTTTCAATGCGCAAGGAATAGAAGTGCCTTTTAAAATCTCCCCTTCGGGGCAGGGGGCTTTGGAGGTAAGCATCTCCCCTTCGGGGCAGGGGGCTTTGTATTTCTTGCATACTGTAGTGGCAGGCAAGGTAAAAGTGACGAAAATTGTGGTGGAAAGGTAAAAAGGGTGGAAGGGGGTGGACTGGGGGACAGGTAAACGGGGGAACAGGAAACCCGCAAACCCGTTTACTTGTCCCCCTGTTTACCTGCAAACCCTTCAAACCCTTACACCCAAAAAGAAAATTGTTTTGTAATAAGAATTCGAAAAACCCGCGACCTTTGGACGCGGGCTTTTTTTATCAAATGTTAAATGTTCCCTGATAAATGTTATTTTTATTGGGTTTGCAAGAACTCCCGCACATAGCTTCTTACCACAAAACGGATAGATTCGTAAGAATTTTCTAACAACCTCAAAACGTCTGGCATCTCACACCAACGCACTTCGGCTATATCCTCCTCGAGCTGAGGTTTGAGCTGACTGTCATCTGTACAGTGCATAAGATACCACTTCGTTT
Source organism: Bacteroidota bacterium (assembly GCA_004292575.1). GTDB lineage: Bacteria > Bacteroidota > Bacteroidia > Chitinophagales > Chitinophagaceae > Phnomibacter. Next base: position 1,818 of record RDXD01000016.1, on the reverse strand, counting down.
GTTTTAGATAGTGTGTACCTTTCATGCTATAGTAATGCCAAGTCGTAACGATTTTATGGACTATTTCTACTTTGATACCACATTCTTCTTGGACTTCGCGCTGGGCAGTTTCGCGGAAAGATTCGCCTTTATCCATTTTGCCTTTGGGCAAATCCCACTTGCCCAAGCGCGATATAAGCAAGATTTTATTTTTTTTCAGTACCAATCCACCACCTGCTTCTATGACCTGAAAACTTTGCTTAAGAGAGTTTTTTATCTCCTCAAGGTCATCTACACTGAAAGCTACAAAACGTATATGAGGCATTTGCTGGTGCATAAGCCAAAGTAAGGTTTGATGCAAATATTTGGCATCTGCATTTTTTACCCAAGTATGTGTTTGTAAGGCAGTGTTGGCAGGTACGGCTTGGAGGTCTATGATATGCTCGTGCGGTTCGGTAGGCAAGGCTTCGGGTGCTAAGAGTTGCACGTGGGCTTGATTGATAAATATATTCATGAAGATACAAAGTACAAATAGTAATCTTGCAAAAGTAATAATTTATTGTAAATCCTTACAAATGTAGGCAAGTTTTCTTTTTGTACTTTGTTTGTTTAACCACGCGCCAGATGGCGACTATTTTTTCACAATGCTTTTAGCATTACTTTCCTGCATTTTGCGTGTAAAACCTACGATAACTTTGCGAGGCAAAAAGCGGGGCATGGCAGACATGAGCCAGTTTATCCATGTATTCACGACCACTGTCTTGCCTGCCATCATCGCGCGGTAGCCTGTACGGGCAGACCGCTCGGGCGTATCATGAAAGATGGTAAAGTTCAATTTTTGGTTGCGCTTTGCCACTGCATCTTGAAATCCTGTAGGTATCGGACCTGGACAAAAGACGGTAGCCGTAACGCCTGTACCTTTTAGTTCGTTGGCGAGCGATTCAGTAAGCGAAAGTACATACGCCTTCGAAGCATAATAAGTAGCCATAAAAGGGCAGGGCTGAAATGCCGCCATAGAAGCCATATTCAGTATTTTACCTGACTTCTGGGCAAGCATATCAGGTAAAAGTAGGTAGGTAAGTTGGGTAAGCAGGTGGACATTGAGCTGTAAGAGCGTGTTTTGTCTTGCCCAATCCACCTCCCAAAGTTCGCCAAACGTACCAATGCCTACGTTATTGACAAGTATGGTTATTTTGAGTTGGTGTTTTTGGAGTTCCTCGAATACCTCCTTGCCTGCGTCTGGGGAGGCAAGGTTTTTTTGTATGGTGTGTACCTTCACGCCATAGTCTTTTTCTAAGGTTTTTTGGGCATTTTGCAAGGCTTCTGCCTGTACGTCTGCAAGTACGATTTGGTAGCCATCTTTTGCGGCAAGGCGGGCAAACTCGAAGCCTAAGCCTCCCGCGCCTCCTGTGATTAAGGCTGTTTTCATGTGATTGATGTGGCTAATGCTTGTTGCGTTTTATGTAAGGTGGGGTGCTGTAGCTGGGGCGCTATGGCGAGCATATTGTCTAAGATAAATTTGCGCTCATGTGCGCGCGGGTGCGGTATCTGTAGGTTTGGCAGTACGACAATCAAGTCATCATAATAAAGTATGTCTATGTCTATCGTTCGGGGCAGATTTTCGCCCTTGCCTGCCCTGCCGAGCTGTTGTTCTATGTCTTGCGTGATGTCCAATAAAGGCGCAGGCAAGAGTTCAGTTTCTACTTGTAGGATTTGGTTGAGATAGTGCGCATGAGGTGTACTCACTCCCCAAGGCGCGGTTTCGAGCGTGGGGGAGTGCATCAATACCTTGCCTACCCGCGCCTGTATCTGGGCGGTGGCGGTCTGTAGATAGTGGGC
>RDXD01000015.1 GCA_004292575.1 Bacteroidota bacterium | reverse complement strand
ATGCTGCAATGCGCAGCCGTGCTGATGGCCCAAAAGTCCGTTACTGTATTGCAAGTGCCCGGCAAAGCGGCCTATTGTGCCATTGATAGCGCGGGTGTTTCCGTATTGCCCAGCGGCCGCCTTGTAACGCCAGCTGGCCAAACCATCCGCATCACCCACGACCCGTTTGGACTTAGCATTTCGCCCAATGGCAAAAAAGCGGTGACACTGCACAATGGTGTGCTTACCATTATAGATCTGGCCTCCATGGGTGCCACCCGTGTACCGAGCTACAACCAGAAGCTGGGCTCGCCCTTGGCCCACGAACCACTAGCCGGAACAGCGTTTCCCGATACCGTAGCGGTTGACCGCGTTATTGAGTCGCCGTTAAGGCAAGGCTCGTTTTTGGGCGTGGCCTTTGCCCCCGACAACAAAACCTTGTACCTCAGCGGAGGCGATAACGGTGCCGTTATTGTGTACGATATAGAAGCCTATGAACGCCTCGATTCAATTAGCCTTAATGGCACCGTAAATGGCGAAACGTTCGACCATTCGTTTACGAGTGATTTGCTGCTGAATGGCAACGAACTGTTGGTGCTGGATAGAGGTAACTTTAGAATGGTGCGCATCAATCTGGCCTCAAAAAAAATCACCGCTTCCATAAAAACCGGTCGCCAACCTTTTGGCCTTGCCATTAGCCCCAATAAAACTACTGCCTTTGTGGCCAATGTGGGCATGTACGAGTATCCATTAATAGAGGGTACCACAAAACAGAACTACGACAGCATGTTGATTGCTTTTCACCCCTATGGCGATAATACCCCGGAAAGCATAAACGGCACCACCATTGACGGCAAAAAAATACCGGGTGTGGGCAGCCCGATGGCCCCCGAAGCCATGAGCGTTTACACCATTAACCTTGCCAATAACAGGGTGATAGACCGCTACAAAACCGGCGTTCAAATTGGTACCATGCTGGAAGATGCCGAAGTGGTGGGCGGCGCAAGTCCCAATTCGGTAGTGGTGGGCAAGCGTTTTGCCTACATTAGTAATGCCACCAACGACAACATCAGCATCATTGACTATACAAGCCGGAAAATTGTGGGCCATATTGCCATTAAGGCCCATGCGGCCATTGATAAATACCGCGGCCTTATGCCGTTTGGCCTGGCACTGAGCAAAGATGAAAAAACGCTGTATGCCGCATTGCTGGGCTTTAATGCCGTGGCGGTAATTGATGTGGCCACCAAAAAAACGCTGGGGCTAATACCAACCGGCTGGGGGCCAGCCAAGGTTGCGCTTAGTGCCAATGACAAAACCTTGTATGTGATAAGCTGCCGCGGTAAGGGTGCCGGCCCCAATGGCGGCCAAAACTTTAAGGCTCCACCACAGGGCACTTATATTGGCGACATTCAATTGGCTACGTTTCAGAAAATAGCCGTGCCTACAACCGCCCAGCTGCTGGCCTATACCCGGCAAACACTGGCCAACACCTTTGTAAAAACCACTATGGTAGATGATGCAGCCAACCCGCTGCCACCGTTGCCCGGCCTGCGCCAAAGCCCCATTAAGCATATAGTGTACATTACAAAAGAAAACCGCACCTACGACGAGGTGTTTGGTCAGTTGGATAGGGCCCGCGGCGACGCCACCTTGGCCCGCTACGGCGTAGGCGTAGATGTTTATGGAAGAAAAGATACACTCCGCAACATGAACATATCGCCCAATCACCATAAGGCCGCCCGGCAATTTGCATTTAGCGATAATTTTTACTGCGATAGCGATGCCAGCATACACGGTCACCACTGGATGGTGGGCGTAATACCCAACGAGTGGGTGGAAGCCAACAGCAGCGTTGACAAAACAGCAAACTATTTTTCGAAGGCTCCGGGCCGTAGGTTTCCGGGAAGCACAGGTAGCATGGACCCCGAAGACTACAATGAAACGGGAGGGCTATGGGAGGCGCTGGAACGTAAAAACGTAAGCTTTTACAATTTTGGCGAAGCCAACGAAACCGCCCATGTGCGGGAGCAATGGTACGATACTGCCACCGGTGCCGCACATGGCGTAATGGTGCCCATGCAAAATGCGCTTTGGAAACGCACCAGCCACAACTATGCCGGCTACAACACCAACATCCCCGACCAGTTTAGGATGCAGCAGTTTGAGTCGGAGTTTACTAAAATGTGGCTTAACGGAAAAGATACGATGCCCCAACTTATTACCATGCAGGTGCCCAACGACCACGGTGCCGGCATAAGACCCGCCGATGGCTATCCTTACCCACCGGCGTTTATGGCAGACAACGACCTGGCTGTGGGCCGAATTTTACATTTCTTAAGCCGCACACCTTACTGGAAAAACATGCTGGTAATTATAACAGAAGACGACCCGCAGGGCGGCGTTGACCATATTGATGCACACCGTAGTATTTTGATGATGGCCGGGCCTTATGTAAAAAAAGGCTACGTGTCGCACACACACGCTAATTTCGGGTCTATCTTAAAAACCATCTACAATTTACTGAATGTGCCCTACGTAAATCAGTACGACGTAACCGCAAGCCTGCTTACCGACTTTTTTACACCCAAGCCCGATTATACCCCCTACACGCTTACCTACCCAAGCAAGCAGGTATTTGACTGGGACAAAGCCATGGAAAAATACAAACGCCCCATTGATTGGCGCAAAATTGAACAAGGCCCGGCCATGGATGACGCGGGTGACCTAAGAAGTAAACACTACAATGGAGGCAATTGATGCAGGACTATTTTTCTGCGAAAATTAAACTTGATGAAGACGACTCTAGCAATTTTAAGCACACTGCTTTTTTTTAACATTAGCGCACAAGAAGCCCCCGCAAAGGATAGCATTAATTTGGCCAACGTTATAGTTTCGGCCACGCGGCAAGAAGCGCAATTGTTTGTGACACCATTTTCGGTGGAGGCGCTAAAATGGCCGGTAACCGACATGCGCATGGCCCGCACCACGCCCGAAGCGTTGCAATATGTGCCGGGTGTGTTTGTTCAAAAAACAAATCACGGGGGCGGCTCACCGTTTTTGCGTGGCCTTACTGGCAATCAAACGCTTATTATGCTCGATGGTATTAGGGTTAATAACGCTGCGTTTCGTTTCGGGCCCAACCAATACACCAATTTGATTGATGCATTTACCATTGACCGTGTAGAGGTGGTAAAAGGGAGCGGCAGCGTACAATACGGTAGCGATGCTATGGGCGGGGCCATACACATCATTTCCCGCGACCGAAAATTTACCGAAAAAAAGCAGTTTTTTGCCCATGCCGTAGGCAGATTGGTATCGCAGAACATGGACAATACCGCCAGAGCCGAATTGGGTTTTTCGTCGAAAA
>RDXD01000014.1 GCA_004292575.1 Bacteroidota bacterium | reverse complement strand
GCAAGGGTTTCAGGGCCTGCATCAGCCATTGGCCCAGCCTTTCCGCAGGCCTTTTTTCTGTCCTTTTGCCCAGCAACATAGAGGGCCGGAAAAAACCCACCTGTTCTAATCCCACGGCATTAACCGCCTCTTCCACCTCACCCTTGAGCTGCAGGTAAAAGTTGCCAGCCCGGCTATTGGCGCCTACCGATGATACCAGCCAAAAACCCCGCACACCCACCTCATGGGCGGCCTTTGCCATATTCACAGGGATATCAAAATCCACGTGCCGATAGGCTTCCATGTTGCCTTGTACCTTTTTTTGGGTGGTACCCACAGCACAAAATACATGCTCGCAGCCGGTTAAAGCTGCCTGCAAAGCTGCGGCATCAGCAAATGATACCACATACTCCCTTACCTGTGGCGGGTGTGGCTGTAGGGGCCGCCGGGTAATAACCCGCACCGCACTATACTGATGGCAAAGTAGCGGCAATAGCGCGGTGCCTATAAGCCCGCTGGCACCCACTAGGGCTACCGTAGTTTGTTGAACTTGCATTGTACAAAGGTACCCCGCAACCGCTGAATGCCTGTGTGGGCGTTAAAATAATACCGAAAGCTAAAGACCAAACGTACAAATTCAGACTAAACTGTAATATTGCAAAAGCCTGTAAATTTGCTGGGTGACAGCTGTCATAGGATTCATGCACATCAAACTAAATGAAAAATTCTGGCAGAAAGTATTCTGTAAGCCCTGCCTTTTTACACAGCAGTGCTTAAATCCAGGAAAAATTAAAATTACAACATGAAAACACTCTTAAAAATCGTGGCTACATTGGTTGCTGTATTAATCGTTTCTTTTGCCGTTATGGGTATGGTAAAAGCATGGGCAGGTAATTACGTTCAAAATGCTTCCTTCATAACAACCGGATTGATTGTAATAGGTTTTACTGCACTATTGTATCTCAGTTACCGAGGCGTAAGGCATTTATGGACGCTTTGCATTGTGACAGTGATTATTGCAACGGGGTGTAACTATGCAAAATCAAATCAACAAGTTTTAGTAAGTACCGATTGCGGAATGACATGGAATGCAATCTCAGCTGGTGATGCAGTACCCAAGGGAACCATGAATCCTTGTTACATGAAGGTGGTTATTCCTAATTTTCCTATGCAAGGCGAATCAAAATTTATTGGCAACCTTAAGGACAGGGTTAAAGTAAATGTTGAAATTGATTATGATTACTCCATTACCAATGGTCTGGCATTTATTAAAGAAGCAAAATCATTGGGTAAAGCCAATGTAGATGCCGACTCCGATGAAGCGCTGAATGGTTCTGCCTTTGAAAGTGCAGAGAATAGGGTTATTGATAAGCGTATTAGAGAAATAGCAAAAGGTTTGTTTTTGAACGAAGACATTGTAGATATGGAACAAGCGGACTTGGAAGAAAAGCTAGAAATAGAATCAAATAAGCTGCTTGAAAAGTTCGGCGTAAAGTTGAATTTCTTAACGCTGACATTTATACCCGATGAACAAACGAGGCAAGCAATTGACGTAGCTACGGCAAGCCGGATATATGAAAGTAAGGGATTAAAAGAAGTGGGCGAAAAAGTAATTGCAGCAAAGGCTGGAGCAACAAAAATTATTATTGAAAATAAAACAGAAGCTCAACAAAAGGCAGAATAAATCAATAGAAGGTTTAAATATCTTTAAGAACGCCTGTGCCTTTCATTGCTTCTTCTGTACTTGACAGCCAATAGAAACTATTGCTTTCTTTATCAAACCTTTCGGTAAAAGTTACCGCATACTGTTTTACATGCCCCTCAAGTAGGCGCAATGGGAAATTACATCCAAAATTAATCCAGCATTGGCAAAGTCCTTCTTCAAGAAAGGACAAGCCGTTTTCGAACAGAGAAGACAGCACCATGGAAATGCTACAGCAAAATAAACTTCAAATGCTCAAGTGCTACAGCTCGTCCGGCAAATCATATACATAATCCAAATGTCTGAAATGCTTTTTTAGTTGCGTAAGCATCTTTTGCAGGCGCTCCGTGTACTCATATTGTATGTCATGATGAAGGGCTTGGTAAAGACTTCGTATTTTTTTGAACAACATATAATATTCAAAATCATACTTTGTATAGCAGGTGCCGGAATGTCCCTCATAATCGGTTGCGGGGTGCTCCGCCACATACAATCCCAATTCTACTGCTTTGTCTTTGGCTTTACATACTTTTATAAACGCATCTAGTTTCTTTTTACATGCGGCAATCATATTAGCAGCCCTTAGCTCGAGGCTTGCGCCGCGGTAGCCTTTCTTAAGCAAAGCCTTTATTTCTGCTTTATATTGTTCAAAAACCTGCGCTTCCCCCGCCTCTTTGTCCAGGTGGTTTACCCATACATATTGGTAAAAACTATCACTATCCCGCATGGCTTTTATCAGCAGGTTTTCTACATCTTTACGGCGCATAGTTGCTAATGCTGCTTGTATTTCTTTGAAAGATTTACCCATGGGTACATTTTTTTTGACGTACAAAATAACTAAATTTTCCAAAACTATGCCTTGCATTTCAGCAGCCCCCAAAGCACCGCGCCTGCGCCAAGCACCAAGCCCAACATACTCCATTCGCGCAGCGTGCTGCCGGTTATTATGAGCAGGCAGGCTACTATGGCCAGGCAGGCTATGAGCTTACCAGCGGGTAACAAAAAGGCCGCCGCAGGTGCGTCATTTTTTTGGCGGAGCCGTATAAGAACCCCACAGGATATAATATAGATGAGCAGCCTGCCAAGCGATGTAATGGTAAGCAAAAACAACAAGCCCTGTGTAAGGGCCAGCAGCAATACCACCACCGTGGTGAGGCCGATGGCTATATGTGGCGAATGATACCGCGGATGCGTGGCAGAAAGCCAGCCCGGCAGCCGCTGCTGCTCGGCCATGCCAAAGCAAATGCGAGATGCTACCAGCAAGCCGCCATTGAGGGTAGCCACAAAAGATATAAGGGCCCCCAGTGTAATGACAGCCCCACCCCAGCCCGGCAGCATATTTTCCGCCGCCTCGGCCACCGGCTTTTTGCTGCCCGCCAGCCCGGCCAGCGTGCCTATGCATACCACTTGCACCAGCAGGTACAGCACGGTTTTAAACAGCAACACACTAAAAAGCGAGTAAGGAATATCGCGTTGCGGGTTCTTCATTTCGCCAGTGGTGGTAACCGCTCCATCAAACCCGCTAAAGGCAAACACCATCAGCAAAATACTACCGGTAAAATCGTGCAGCGGCGGCAGGGCTGTGCTGGTAAAATGTGCCGGTTCTATGTACCAAAGCCCAACACCAGTAAAAAACAACAAGGTGAGCACCTTGCTAATGGTGAACAGATTAT
>RDXD01000422.1 GCA_004292575.1 Bacteroidota bacterium | reverse complement strand
CGGCAGCAGTTTTAACTTTGGTGGCAACAGCGTTGCCGGCTGTGGTTGCCGATTGACAACTCCATACCAAGGTTGTTAGTAGTAGGCCAAAAAAATAGTGCATTAACTTGGGCAGTGAGATGTAACGATGCAAAGCGTTCATTTTCAATATTTTAGTAGTTATTTAGACGTTGCCTATCGGCATGTTGAGCTTGGTTTATGCCGTTCTTAAGGGTTACTATGCACTCCCCGTGGTATTGTACTGGGTCCACAAAAATGGTTTTTGTTACACTTGAAAAAAATAGGCGCTCCGCGCCAAGCCAATAAGTTTCTTAATTTTTTTTCAAAGTATAGCTTATGCCAAATTACCGTGGTACCTTTGCCAACTAATTTGCCAGAAATTGGGTTATCCACATGTTAGGCAAAGTTACGGCATTACACATTGTACATCTGGGTAAAATTGCTTATTTTACATCGTAAAAGGACTATTTTTTTAAACTATGAGGCAGCTTAAAATTGCTACCCAAATCACCAATCGTGATTCGCAGGCGGTAGAAAAGTACTTACAAGAGATTTCGAAGATTGGGATGATTACGCCTGAGGAGGAGACCATTTTAGCCCAGCGGATAAAAATGGGTGATCAAAAGGCACTGGAACGCCTAACAACGGCCAACCTGCGTTTTGTGGTTAGTGTGGCTAAGCAGTATCAGCACCAGGGCCTCTCGCTAAGCGATTTGATAAACGAGGGAAATTTAGGTTTGATAAAAGCCGCACAACGTTTTGATGAAACCAAGGGCTTCAAATTTATCTCGTACGCGGTTTGGTGGATTCGGCAGTCTATTCTGCAGGCGTTGGCCGAGCAGGGTAGGCTAGTGCGCTTGCCACAAAACAAAATTGGTACCTACAACAAAGCCAACAAGGCCTACATGGCGTTTGAGCAAGAGCATGAGCGCGAGCCATCTACGGAAGAACTGGCGGAGATTTTGGAGATGAGCGAAACAGAAATCAACAATATTTTTCAAAGCAATACCCGCCACAGCAGCCTTGATGCACCGGTGCACGAGGCAGAAGATGTTGCCATGGGCGATTTGCTGGAAGGAAGTGAAGATACGGACGAAGATGTAATGAAGGACTCGCTGCGCGAAGAAATACGGCGGGTGCTGAAATCGCTAAGTCCACGCGAGGCTGAAATTGTATCGGCTTATTTTGGTTTGGATGGTGAAAATGGCGTGACCATAGAACAGATAGGCCAAAAGTATGACCTTACCAAAGAGCGCATAAGGCAAATAAAAGAGCGTGCCATTAAGCGTTTGCAAAAGGCCAGGTACAGCGGCGCACTAAAATCGTACTTGGGATAACTTAAACAAACTGTGCGGCCAGAGCGCAGTTTACGATACTTTCCAAATTAAAGCCCTTGTGGAGCGAAATGCTCGGTAAGGGCTTTTTTATGTGCGCTTGCCCCGTTAGTGTAGCTTGACGTAAAGCTGTTGGCGCTGGTTATGATCTTGGTTTTAGATTTTAGTACTCGCTTTTAGTACGTAAAGATTTATAGTGCCTCAGGATTTACGGGGTGGTAGCCGTGGCCGCTGCCAGCACATCTTTAACCGAGGGAAAGAGGTTGTTGTAAATAAACTGCCAGTCTTTTTGCTGCATCCATTTTAGCTCGGAAATGTCTTCTTCGGTTTGGGGTACCAACTCCTCGGTGCCGGTGGTGTGCATGCTAAACCAAACGGACTGTTTTAGGTAATGGCGCTGATGCTGCCGATAGGTATGCCAGGTGGTGCATAAATGTGGGCCTAGGGTTACTTTGCTTAGTCCGGTTTCTTCGTGCACCTCGCGTAAGGCGCAGGCTTCAATGGTTTCGCCGTCGTCGAGTTTGCCTTTGGGCAAATCCCATTTGCCACGCCTGAACATAAACAAAACAGCGCCGGCTTGATTGGCCACTAAACCTCCCCCAGCCGTAATGGGCGTAAAATGACGTTGAAACTCAGAGAAGTACACATCAATTTCGTTGGTATAAATGATTACGGCTTGTGCGGGTGTTTGGTCTATGTCGTGTATGCACTGGGCCACTTGCGCCAACGTGGGATGGTTTATAAAAATGGTGCCCGCGGTTTGTAGCAGTCTGTTATGGCTGGCGTCGAGGGCGGCGGTAATGATAAAAGGCTTATCGTTAAAATAAATTTTGATACTCATGTGGTTGGGTTTGAAGCGCGGGGTTGAAGGTAGCACATTCACCGCTATGTAGGTGGCAATGGCGAAGGCTTGGTGCAGAATGGAAAGAAAGGGGGGCGGCCACCAAGCCTAAGACTTAGTAATTTGATAGCATGCGGTGGCTGTGCGCCAAATGTTGATGGGTTTTTCCATATCTACAATAAGCTGCTGGCGACTAAGCTGCGCATATTGTAGCAAGCCGCCGCCCTGAGCGTGTTGTAGTTTTTGAAATTGGCGAAGCGCTACTATACCGCGTGCCATTATGAGGCTCATAAACAGCACAAAGCGTTCCAATTGCGGCTTGGGGTAAGGTAAGCGGCGCGCCTGCAAGCAAAACTGTTTGCACTCCTGTTGATAATAGTTTATAAGTTCAGTGTAGTTGGTGCAGGTATTGGCTATGGTGAAAATGCCTTCTTGGTGGTCTTTGTACACATCAAAAAAATCGTTGCTCAGCTGCAATAGCCCGCCCATGTGTTGTAGAAGTATGGTAAGCTGTGGGCTAGGGGCTGTGGTGATAAGATGGTGGAAAACAACGTGGCTCCAGGCACCTTTTTGCAGGGATAGCTGTAGCAATGCGCTGGGCGGAGTATTGGCATCGGCCTGTTTTTGCGAGGCCAGCTGCGCCTCAAGGGCAAAATTGAGCGCTTGTAGCGCTTGTTGCGGTTGGGTGGTGTGGGCGGTAAGGTGTAGCAGCACATCTTTAACAATGGCTTGCGGCATGGTGGTTGCGGTAAAGTTTTGCGGGTTTAAAATGAGCTGCGAAATCTGCTCGGTGTTCATTATTTTTTGATCGGTAAAATCGTCGATGAGCGGTGTGGCAATGGCGGCCAAAACGGCGTTTTGACGCTCGGTAGGGGTTAGCTGTGGGTGGTATAATTGGTTGTAAACGGCGCAAGTAAGCGGAATACCAAGGCAGTAATACAGCTCAATTTTTTTGCGCAAATCAGCAGCAATATAACCCGGCGGTAGGTGGGAAAAGCCAGCCAGATAGGTGGGTAGAAATTGGGCGTTTAGTTTTTTTTGCTGCGCAATAAATGTAAAAATGAAGCGGGCAGTGCTGAGTAAACGAAAGATAAATGGCATGGCGTGGTACGCAAAATTAGCGGTTGAAACGGTAAGTAATGCCAGCGGGGGCCGGTTTGCCCAGAGCCCCGCGAAACGCCCTTGGGTAAGCAAAAACATGGGCCATGGCCAGCAGAGCCGCGGCTGAAAGGCTTAGCCATGCACTACGGCCGAAGGGCTGCCCGATGGAGGATGCTAGCCCGCAGGCGCTATGCCAATAGAGCCGAGGACTAGCGACGACAGCGGGTACTAATGCCCAGCTATGCACTACCGTTTATAGCCCCAATTGTATTTAATAACCTGCAACGCTATCGTCGCCGCGTCCATCGGCCACGGCATCGAGTTTTCCATTGGGCATTACCAAGATTAACTCGGTGCGGCCAATGGCATTTACCTCTTTTAAGGTATAGCCCATGGCGGTTAATTGGGCGCGCAGGTTTTGTGGAAATGCTTTTTCAACCAAAATTTCGTCGGGCTGCCATTGGTGGTGAAACTTGGGTTTGTTGACGGCGTGGTGTGCAGAAAGACCGAAATCGATAACGTTGACAATACTTTGCAACACAGAGGTGATGATGGTGGTGCCGCCCGGCGTGCCTACAACCATAAAGGGCTTGTTGTTTTTGAGTACAATGGTGGGCGTCATGCTGCTGAGCATGCGCTTACCGGGCGCAATGGCATTGGCCTTGCCCCCAAGCGCACCGTACATGTTGGCCACGCCGGGTTGTACGCTAAAATCATCCATTTCGTTGTTGAGCAAAAAACCGGCACCCGCTACTACTGTTTTGCAGCCATAGCTGCCGTTGAGGGTGGTGGTTACGCTTACGGCATTGCCCTGTGCATCCACAACGCTGAGGTGGGTGGTTTGGCTGCTTTCGGCTGGTAGGCCTGCGGCTATATTGCTGCTTTTGCCTGCTGTGGTGCTGTCGTAGTTGGCCATGCGCTGTGCCAAGTATGTTGGGCTTACCAACTGTTTAATTGGCACGGGGTAAAAATCGGGGTCGCCCAGGTGCTCGGCTCTATCGGCATAAGCACGGCGCTCAACCTCGGTTATTAACTGTACGCTTTTTACGGTGCCGTAGCCATACTGTGGCAAGGGGCGGTTTTCTAGCATGCCCAGCATTTGCTGTAGCAATATGCCGCCGCTGCTAGGGGGTGGCATGCTTATAATCTGATGGCCTTTGTAATTGAAGGTGGTGGCTGTGCGGGTTTTTACCTTGTAGTTTTTTAAATCGGCTAGGGTTATAATGCCGGCGCCACGCTCCATTTCGTTTACCAGCAGGCGGGCAGTTTCGCCTTGGTAAAAGCCTTTTGCCCCTTGGGCACTAATGCGCTTTAGGGTGTTGGCCAGGTCTGTTTGTATAAGTGTGTCGCCAGCTTGCCAAGGCCTATCGTTGCGCACAAATACGGGTAGGGTTGTGTTAGATTTTTCAAATGCGGCCTTGCTGCCGTTGAGCCCACTGGCTTCGCGTTCGGTAATGGTAAAGCCCTTTTGGGCCAGTGCTATGGCGGGTGCCAGCAGCTTAGCCATGGGCAATTTAGCATATTTGTGGCAGGCAAAAAGGCCGGCCGGTGTGCCGGGTACACCTGCGGCCAAGTGGCCCGTTTGCGATAATCTTGTATTGGCTTTGCCAGTTTTGGGGTCGATATACATGTTTTCGGTGGCAGCAGCCGGCGCCATTTCTCGATAATCAATGGCCAGGGTATTGCCATTGGCCAAATGGGCTACCATAAAACCGCCGCCGCCAATATTGCCCGCAACGGGAAATACCACTGCCAATGCCCACTGTGTGGCAATGGCGGCGTCAACAGCGTTGCCGCCTTGCTGCAATACGCTTAGGCCGGCAGCACTGGCCAACGGGTGGGCGCTTACTACCGCCGCTTTGTTGCACACCTGGTCTTTCACGCTTTGGTACGCAAAGGGCGACACAGGCTGTTTTGATTGTGCGAAACTGATGCTGGCCCACAAGAAAAGACTGCTTAAAGTAGCTGCTTGCCGATAAAGAGTCATGCTAATGATGATTTTGTAGGGGATAAAAGTAGGCTTTGTGGCAATTGCAGCCGTTTCTATGACCGAAAGGCCACTTTGTAAACAAAAAAAGTGCTAAACGGGCCAAAAACTTTGGATAGGGCTTGCATGCTGCGCTTTTGTGTTGTAATATAGCCAATTGCTTAGGCTTAGGCTTAGAGGCGGTGTAAAATTATGCCGAAGCGCGGGCGGGGGATTGAGCGTCTATTTTTTGCTGGTGGCTGGCGAAAATGCTAATGGAGCTTGAATGGATTTTAAAATTGGTGACGCAATAAACGATGATGGGGTTGATGATTTTTACTGTGTGACATGCACGGGAGCGGCTGTCGACCTGGGATAACACGATTGCTGGGTGTTTACTGCGCGCCTTTTGGGCCAAACCTGCGGCGTATAAAAAAACTTTAAAAAGTGGAGATGCTCTAAACAGTGAATGTATGAATATATACAACCAGCCCATTGAGCTCATCATAGAGCAAAAGGTGTTTTCGGGAAAATCGAAACAGGAGGGTGGTGGCGTGGCCAAACGGCTGGAAGCTGCCGGTATTGAAGTGGACGATGTTTTAAAAAATGCCGCCAGGTTACCCGTACAGCTGGGCAAGCCATTGGGCAAAAACATGGGCGGGGCAACCACTTATGTGCGCACCAAAGTGTTGGATGCGGTAATGAACCCTTGGGATATGGCCCACCTATCGGCTAAGGCACTGGGCAGCAGCTTAAAATTTGTGGAGCCAGATATGCTAACCAGCTTTGTGGCCGATAGCAATATGGACGTGCCTTTTAAAAAGGGTATGCAAAAGGGTAAAAAGGCCGACGGCGACAGCTTTGACCCGGACTGGCAGCCCAAGAGAAATGCGGTTTGGCATTTGGGCAACGATTTTTCGCAACTTAAGGCGGCTAGAGAAGCGGTGGCTAACCTGCCCCACACCATTAGAATTGCGCATTTGGATACAGGCTATAACAAAACCCATAAGTTGCTGCCCGATACCGCAAAAACGAATGTGCTACAGCGCAGTTTTATAGCGGGCGAAACCGATAACGATGCCCATGACCGATATGTAAACGGGCTGGGCCGCATGCCCGGGCATGGCACGGGAACGCTGGCGCTGCTGGCGGGCAAAAGTGTAAAACTAGCCACAGACGACGGCGAGTTTAACGATTTTTTGGGCGGGGCACCGTTTGCTGAGGTAGTTTGCCTGCGTATTTCGCCCACCGTTATTTTATTGAAAACGAGTGCTTTTGCCGAGGCTTTAAACTACGCCACAGCCCTAACGCAGGGAGGTACGCCCATACACGTGCTTAGCATGAGCATGGGTGGGGCGCCTAGCCGGGCATGGACGGCAGCGGTAAACCGCGCCTACGAAGCGGGAATAACCATGGTGACTGCTGCCGGCAACAATTACAATGGCGCGCCAACCCGCCACGTGATTTACCCGGCTCGCTACGACCGTGTGATTGCAGCATGCGGGGTAACCCACGATTTACGGCCCTATTTTTCCAGCAAACTTGGCGAAATGGCCGGTTGCTTCGGTCCGGAGCGCCACATGAATGCTGCCTTGGCTGCCTTTACGCCCAATACGCCTTGGGCCTATGGCAATGCCGGTGGGGTGGACTTTGCAGGCGCAGGCACCAGTTCGGCTACACCACAAATAGCAGCTGCGGCCGCCATTTATTACCGTAAAAACTTTGAGGTGCTTAATGCTCTTGAGCCTTGGAAACGGGTAGAAGCCATCAGGTACGCGCTTTTTAAATCGGCATCGAAAAAAGGAAAACCGATGGGTACCTACAGAAACGATTTTGGCAATGGTATTTTGCAGGCATTTGACGCTCTAAAGGTTGGCGTGAACAGCAACAGGGCAAAAACGCCGCCCGATGAAACGCCTTGGTTTCCAATTTTAAATACCTTGTTTAAAACCCGGCCCGGCGTGGCGCAGGCGCCCAAAATGGAAATGTTTAATACCGAGTTGGCGCAGTTGGTGTTTTACCATCCTGAGTTGCGTGCGCTTATTAACAACGATGAAAGGCCTTACGAAAGAGTAAGCCAGAAAAAATGGCGTGCTTTTTCTGCCGCAGTGGTAGAGCATCACGCCAGCTCAAACACGTTAAAAAATTATTTGATTGCAAATTGGCACGCTGGAAAGCCAAAATAGGCAACGCCGGTTAAAAGGCGTTTAAATGGCTGATATACAACAACTTAACCCGCTTTTATTTACAAAAAAAACACCCACCCCATGAATGCTGTAAAATTGATTGTAACCAGTAAAAAGAACCTAAGTTTTAAATATGGCAAAAAAGTAGCCGCTATTCACAAGCTGTTGTTGAAGATGCAGAAGGCCGATTTGGTGCATCGGTTGGATACCCACATTGTGTATGTAGATGATGCGGCATCGTGCAAGGCTGTGGGGGTAAGTGCTGTGGAAAATACCAGTGAGGCCAATTGGATTTTCCGATTCAGGAAATTAACAACCCGACCGAAGACGAAGATTTGAACGTGCCCAGCGATTTGCCCTACGCTTGCGAATCGGGCTTTGGGCGGAGTATAGACGCCTTTACCGGCCCTACCCGTGTGGTGGGTCGCATACCCGATTTGCCGGGTAAGCAAAGGGGTACCACATATCTCACCACCGTTATAAATGCAGCTATAGCGCACAAACCTGCAAAAGCCGATGTGTATCGCAAGTATTTTGCAGTAACGGCGCAGGTATGGAAAAAATCTACCGAAATGAGCTTACAAGCCCTTTTTAATGATGCTAAAGGGCTTATAAGTTCGCCCAAAACCACCGAAAACGTGGCTGCTGTGTACACTAAAACACAGTTAAAGGCCGCTACGCACTTTTACAACCTGCACGGCACCAGCATTGATCCGTGCTACTATGGCCAGCGACGCAACAACTACCCGGAAGCCCTGCGCAGCAAAAATTTAGTGGGTATGGTTAGCCCGGGTACGGTGGTGGCCGCTGAGTGCTGCTACGGCGCGCAACTGTACGACCACATGCAGCTGGAACCGGCCGAAAAGTCGATTGTGCACACCTATTTGGAGCAGGGGGCAGTGGCATTTGTGGGCAGCACTACTATTGCTTACGGTCCAGCCGATAGCAATGCACTGGCGGACTTAATAACCCAGTATTTTATAAAGAACATCTTGAAAGGGGCTTCGGCCGGGCGCGCATTTTTGGAGGCTCGGCAGCAGTTTTTAACCGATAGCGGGCCTCAGTTAGATCCCTACGAACTTAAAACTTTGGCACAGTTTTATTTGCTGGGCGATCCTGCCGTGGTGCCTGCCCAAAGCGAAGACAGCCGAACACCCAAAAGCATGATGATGAATACGATATTTAACAGCAGAGGAGCCCTAGCGGCAAAGGGGAAAGGGCTGCTGAGCACCATGCAGGCGTCGCAAAAGGAAAAGCGGGTGCTGAAGTCGAAACATGAAAGCGAATTGGCCGGTATTCTAAATGCCACCAATTTTGACGATGCTCAAGAGGAGTTTCTGTATCAAGTGGGTACTACAGTTGCGCCCATAGGCATGCAAAAATTGATGACTGGTGGCCCAGCTAGTTTTAGAACATTTATTAAAAAAGGAAAAACCCAAAACGCTTTTGAAGTGCGAGTGTTGGTGGTAAAAGAAAACAAAACCCAGGTGCTGGGGTACCGCGTGTATGAAAGGAAATAAAAAAAAGCCCAATGCCGATGTGGAGATCACGGGATTGGTGATAGAAAAAACATTTGGTGAAGGCAGCAAAAGCCAGCATTTGGGTATCTTTTTAGAAACCATTGCTGGCGATAGTTTGAAATTGCGACGCATGGGCGGTAATCCGTTTAACGACCCGGAGTTGAAAAAACTGTTGGGTAAAACGGTGGTGGTTTGTGGCGTGGCTCAAACAGGCCTGTTTATTGCAAAATCTATTAAGCCTACCAAGTAATAACCGACCGCACTAATTGCAGCCGATAAAGGTTAGGTTTTGTTGCCTCTCGGGAGGTTATAAGGCGTGGTTGAGGTTGGCGGACTGCAACCCGTGAGTTGCTTAACTTAAACGGGGCTCATCTTTAGGGCCCAGTTTCATATGTAGGTAACTCCGTTGTACGCTGTAGTCTCCGCACTGCTCTAAAACGGGTTTGCGAGATTAATTGTGGAGTTTTTTGCCTTTCATATTTGTATATAACGCACCGCCATCACCCGAAATAGATTATCTTCTACGTTATATCCCGGCTAGAGCGTTACAAAATCACATGCCCATATTCGGTCTCAACCTTAGCCCAATTATCTTGCCAAGCGCTCTCTTATGGCTCTTACGAGCGCAATGGATACGCCAGCAATGTCGGCTGTCTGCTCATCGTTAAGACCGAGTTTGGTAATCAAGTTACTCACCACTTCTGTTTTCCCCTCAGCCTTTCCCTTCTCAATACCCTTCTCAATACCCTTCTCAATTCCTTTCTCAATACCCTTCTCGATTCCTTTTTGCTCGGCACGCTGCAATATCATTTCTTCTATGCCCATAGTTGTAATGTCGTTGGTGATAGATTTTGTTTGCGTTTCAAAGATACGGTGCCATTCTGGTTTTGAAAACTGCACATACATTTTTAAGAAATTGGCCAATGCACGCATGGTGGGTTTGTCCATTTGCCTACTAATCATGGTGCGAAACAGCTCCATTTTAAGGGTCATAAGGTCTTCATCGCTAGCCTTTTTGTGTTTTATGGCCTTTAGGGCGGTTAGCACCACCAGGGCAAACGGGTTGGGGTCGTTAGCCAATGCCTCCTCATCTTGCTCAATTATTTTGTAGGTGTTGAATTTGTAGGCGGCAGAAGTGCCGAGAAACTCATACTCGAAGCTGTGCGGCTGGTAGTTGCCTTTATCGTCGGTAAAAATGGCCAGAGCGGTAATGGGTTTTTTGTAGCGGTCTAGCAAGCGGTAGAAATAGGTGAACATGCGCAGGCCAAAGTTCTCGTCGTGGTAGCCCTGCACCTCAATGTGAATGAGTATCCATTCCTCTTTGCCCGCTTTGGTGTAGGCTTTAATCAGCTTATCCACAAACCGTGGATGGTTGGGGTTGTCTGCTGGAAACACGTCTTCCAGTTCTTTGTCGAGAAACTCAAATCCTCTTGCAAAATCAAGGATTTGGTCGGCCCCGGGAAAGAAATAAAGCATGAAAAGCGGCGTTAGGTCTTCAATAATGCCCTTCCAAAGTGTGTCATCTTGTTTCATGTTATAAATGTAATTGTTTTTTAGAATTTATGATTTGCTCACCCTTTGGTTGATGTAAAAACGACGCTAGAATAGTTCTTTGCGATTAGCGATTGCCGATAGCCTGTTTCGGTTAGTGAGTATGGCGTTTGGCAGCGGGAAATCACCATGTGAACAATCTGAATGTAAATCCCTGATTTTCAATGTACATGGATAGTCAAATTGATAACTGGGCAAGGCGATAAAACCACATCTTTGCAGCAAACCACAGTTTGTACAATGAGAAAGCTATTCATCGGCCTGCTGGCCTGTTTTATTGGCTACCTAGCATCAGCCCAAAGCATACCATCGCCCCGAGCCTTCTTAGGCTATGAAGTAGGCCAAAAATTCACACCGCATCATCAACTTATTCAATACTTCGAAGCCTTAAAACAGGCAGCTCCTCAGCAAATGACCATGGAGCGGTACGGATACACCAATGAAGGCCGCCCCTTGGTAGTGTGCTACATAAGCACGCCCGCCAACATGGCCAATTTGGACGCCATTAGGCAGAATAATTTACGCCTAGCCCGCGGCGAAAAAGTTGAAGCTGGCGGTAGTACACCCGCTATTGTTTGGTTAAGCTATAATGTACATGGTAACGAGGCCAGCAGCAGCGAGGCTTGTATGCTTACCGTTTATGATTTATTAACCAATGCGGCATCAAAGGCATGGTTAAATAACACAGTAGTTGTTGTAGATCCTTGCTTAAATCCGGATGGCCGCGACCGATACGTGAATTGGTACAATGGCATGGTTGGCCTTACAATGAATGTTGACCCTCAAAGCCGCGAACACAGCGAACCGTGGCCGGGTGGGCGCAGCAATCATTATAATTTTGACTTAAACCGTGATTGGGCGTGGCAATCGCAGCTGGAAACACAGCAACGCATGAAGAAGTATCAGCAATGGCTGCCCCAAATACATGTGGATTATCACGAGCAGGGCTATAACGAACCCTACTACTTTGCTCCTGCTGCTGAGCCCTATCACGAAGTAATAACGGCTTGGCAACGCAGTTTTCAAACCCAACTTGGCCGCAACCATGCCCGGTACTTTGATGAAAATGGCTGGCTGTATTTTACCAAAGAACGCTTTGACCTGCTATACCCCAGCTATGGCGATACATGGCCTATGTATAACGGCGCTGTTGGAATGACTTATGAACAAGGTGGCATAAGGGCTGGTTTAGGCATTATTAACAGTGATGGCGATACACTTACGCTACGCGACCGCGTAATGCACCACCACACCACTGCGCTGAGTACTGTGGAAATGGCGTCGAAAAATGCTACCGCATTGGTAACCAATTTTGCCAGTTATTTCGATGAAGCCCGCCGAAATGGGGTGGGAGAGTACAAAACCTTTGTTGTTAAAGCCAAAGGACAACAGCATAAGTTACAGCCACTTTTTGATTTGCTCAGCCAAAACCAAATTGCCTATGGAATTAATGGCACAGGCACAGCAACTGGGTTCAACTATTTTACGGCAAAGGAGGAGTCGTTTTCTATAGAGCCCGGCGATGTGCTCATTAGCACGAAGCAAACTGCCGGCAATCTTGCCAAGGTGCTGTTTGAGCCGTTATCTAAACTATCTGATAGTGCCACCTACGACATTACAGCCTGGTCTATACCGTATGCCTATGGCTTAACTTCTTATGCTGTAAAAAATGCCTTGTTGGTGGATGTAACGCCAAAAAGTGCTGCCACGCCTAAGCAGCCTGAAGCTGTTACCGCCGCTTACGGATTTGTAGTGCCCTGGCAAAACATGGGTGCGGCGCGCTTTTTGGCAAATGTGCTTGCCGCTGGTGTAAAAGTGCGGGTGTCCGAAAAATCGTTTGAGCTTGATGGCAAGTCGTATGCCCCCGGCGCACTAATAATGATAAAAACATCAAACAGGCAATTCGCCAATTTTGAAAAGCTGATACAAGAAATGGCCGTGCGCCATGGGGTAATGGCGGAGGTGCTGAGAGGCGGTTTTGTAGATAAAGGTGCCGATTTTGGTAGCCCCGATGTAAATGTGCTTAAAGCACCAAGGGTAGGGGTTTTTACGGGTGAGCAATCTAGCAGTTTGGCAGCGGGCGAAGTGTGGTTCTTTATGGATGCCGATTTAAAGTATCCTGCTACACTAATTAATACAACCGATGCCGGACGTATAGACTTTCGGCGCTACGATGTGCTGGTAGTACCCGATGGCAATTACCGTAATTTATTGCAAAAAGATGGGGAATTGCGCAAATGGGTAGAGCAGGGTGGTAAGCTAATAGCTATGGAAAATGCTGTACAGCAAATGGCTAGTGCTGGATGGGGCCTATCATTAAAGCCAGAAGCTAGCGATAAGAACAGCGATACTTACGCCGATGTAAAGCGATTTGAAAACCGCGAGAGGAATGCATTGGCTTTTAACAACCCGGGCAGCATTTTCAAAGTTGATTTAGACAATAGTCATCCTTTGGGCTGGGGTTACCCAGAGTATTACTACACCCTCAAAAGCGATGATAACGTGTATGAGTTTCTAAAGAGTGGCTGGAATGTGGGCGTATTAAAAAAACAATCGCGGGTGGCCGGCTTTGTGGGGTCAAAGTCCAAAGACAGGTATCAAGACGCCGTGCTGTTTGGGCAGTTTCCCGTGGGCCGTGGGTCCGTAGTGTTTCTGGCCGATGATGTGTTGTTTCGCAACTTTTGGCAAAACGGAAAGTTGATGTTTGCTAATGCGTTGTTCATGACGCCTTAGGCTAATTTTTTAGTTAAAGCATTACTTAGGAGTTTGGAATTTATGGCCGAAACATAGCTTTTGGGCTACCTTAATTTGCCGTTTTCTACCCACACCTTGTAAGAACTGTCTGCTGCTAAAGGTTCCCATTTGGCCAAGTTGAAGCTGGGTATTGCATTGGCTTTGCCGTCAATTCGGTGGGCATCCACGGCTTTGCCGCTGGCATTCCACTGCAGGGGGAGGCCCAATTGATAAGTTTCGGGTACTCCGGGTAAGCCGGCCCTTAGGAAATAGGCACTGCTGGTACCAAATACCCGCGCTAGGCCTTTTTCATCTACACCCACAGCAGTTTTTTCATCTATGCCAAGGCCTTGCACAAACGGTAAGCCATTTTGCACCAACAGATGGGCCATAAACACCACGTGCCGCCCCATGCGCTGCCTTTGGCTATAGTGGCTATCGGTAATACAGTTGGCCAAAAAGGGCGCGGTTAAAAAATCGTTGTACCCTATCGAGACAGTGCTATCGAAAGGGTTTTGCAGGCACACCGCCGACTGAGCCGTTCCGTAGCGGGCATTAAAGTATGCCCCGCCCAAAATGGCCAGCCCCGCACTGGTGCCACCTACTGGTACCTTTTTGGTGTTCAGTAAATGATTGATGGCTGCCTGAACTGGCGTGTTTTGCCAAAAGTTTACATAGTTCCACTGGTCGCCTCCGGCAATAAACAGCGCTTCGGCCGAGCGTATCTTTTGTGCCACTTCGGGTAACATGGCTTTTTCACGGCTGTCTATCACCATGGTCTCCACCGAGTGCACCTTTGCCAAATTATACAAGAATGCGTTATAGCCATCGGCGCCAGATGCTCTAATAATCACCACGTCGCCTCCGCCAGCACCTTGCAAGAACCAGCGCATGGCTTCTTCCACATCGGTGCTGCCACCGGCCAGCAACAAGCGCGCCTGGGTGCCAGTTACCGTGTCGCTGGTGGCACCAATTTTAAAAGTAACAACTTTTTGAGCCTGTGTAGGCTGCTTCGTTGCTGCAAATGCGACGCCTTTTTGCGGCGTTTTGCATGCCAGCAACAGCGCAGTTTGAAGTAGAAGTAACTTGCCAAAATGCCGTATTGCCGTACGGCCCCCAGAAATTGAGTTCATATACCAGAATTTAAAAAGCATCCAAAAACAATACAATGCTAAGGGCAAATGCAATGTCCTACAAAGTGCTGCCCCAAAGGCGTGAAAATGTAGCCCAAAAGTTTGGCCGGCCACCGCTGGGGCTATATCAAAATGTAGCGGTAACGGCCTGTGGCAACCCCCGACTTTGTTGAACCAGAAAAAGTTGGGGACATTTAAAAGAAAACATGGCAGGTATGGCTCTATACGCTAGTTATGGCTGGGAACCCGCCGCCCGTTCGCCACTGCTTTCAATGGTTGGCGCAAGTGGCTATTTGAAGTGTAGAGCCGTAGCCTCCTCATCCAAATGAGAGTTGTACACCTGCTTTTAAATGGCAGTTGAGTTTTGTTTAAAGCGTGTGCTACAGCGGCTACTTATTGAGTTTATGGATAAAGCTGCGCCATAGCAAACCATTGCCGACACCTACCTTTGATCGCCATGACGCTTACATCGCAACCCACCATTCGATTTTTTCTGGCCGCTCGCTTTTTGTTTATCATGGCTTTGCAAATGGTAACTACCGGTTTGGGCTGGTATTTGTATGAGATTACGGCCAATCCACTGGCTTTGGGTTGGATGGGCCTGGCCGAAGTAGTGCCGGCTATTGGGCTGGCACTTTATGCTGGCCACATTATAGACATTAGCAACAAGCGGAATGTACTACTCCGGGGCATGTGCCTGTTTTTGCTAGCAGTGGTATTTCTTGCACTGGTTACCAGCAGTTGGTTTTTGCATGCAGCCGGTGCCCAATTTGTAGCCCTTGCTATTTATGGCATCATTTTTTTTACTGGTGTATTCAGGGCGTTTACTGGCCCCACCTTCAACGCCATTTTAGCCCAATTGGTACAAAAAGAGCACTTACCTAGGGCGGTTAATTTTAGCACCACTGCATGGCAAAGTGCTGCGGTGTTGGGGCCTGTTGTTGCCGGATTGCTCATTGGCAGCTACAGCCTGTCGGCCATGTTTAGCATTGCGTTGGTGCTCTTAACCCTAAGCTGTATATCCGCTGCTCAACTTCCGCATTTGCCTGTGCAGCATAGCAACATCAATTTGCGCACTTGGGAAAGCGTTAAAGAAGGGTTAGCGTTTGTAAAAAACACCAAAATTGTGCTCAGCGCCATTAGCATTGATATGTTTGCCGTTCTTTTTGGTGGGGCCACGGCCATGCTACCTGTTTTTGCTAAAGATATTTTGCACGTAGGCGCTTCGGGAATGGGTTTTTTGCGTGCCGCGCAGGGTATTGGCACAGTACTGGTACTTTTTGTGCTTGCAAAACTCCCGCTGCGACATGCTCAGGGGCGCACCATGCTCTTGTCGGTAGCTGCTTTTGGGCTTTGTATGGTTGTATTTGCGCTTTCCAAGTCGTTTTGGTTAAGTTTTGCAGCCATTTTTTTCAGTGGTGTTTTCGATGGCATCAGTGTTTTGGTGCGGGGCACCATTATGCAGCTTTATGTGCCCGATGGCATGCGTGGGCGAGTGTCAAGCGTAAACAGCATGTTTATCAACAGCAGCAATGAAATGGGGCAGTTTGAAAGCGGGATGGCAGCACGCTTACTGGGCACAGTACCGTCGGTGGTTTTTGGCGGCTGCATGACCCTGCTGGTGGTGGCCGTTGCATGGTTTAAAGCACCAGCGCTAAAAAAACTAAACTATTAGTATTTGGGCGCGCTTTTGCCAGCAATCGTTTTGCTGTGGGCCATGTGTTGCAAACTGCCTTGTCGATGAACTCTTAGCCAAAGCCAATAAATACTGTGTCTTCAACTTGATGCAAGCTATATTTGTTGCCCTTTGTTGGGCAGCGCTTTGTGCATTGATGCTACAAGGCGGGTCATATTTTTTTGAAAATTTTATAAAATCATACAAGCCAAGTGCGTCTCAAGAGTTTGGAAATCAAGGGGTTTAAGAGTTTTGCCGACAAAACGGTTATTAACTTTGATGAAGGCATTACGGGCATCATTGGTCCCAATGGCTGCGGCAAAAGCAACATTATTGATAGCATAAGGTGGGTAATTGGAGAGCATAAGATAAGTAACCTGCGTAGCGAAAACTTAGAGAGCTTAGTCTTTAATGGCTCTAAAACACGCTCGGCGTCGGGCTTGGCCGAAGTAAGTCTCACTTTTGAAAATACTCGTAACCTACTTCCCACGGAGTTTACCACGGTAACCGTAACCCGCCGTTTTTATAAGAATGGCGATAGCGAGTACCGGCTTAATGATGTGCAGTGCCGCCTAAAAGACATCCATAACCTTTTTATGGATACTGGCATTAGCAACGATAGCTACGCTATTATTGAGCTCGGTATGGTGGACGACATCATAAAAGATAAAGAAAATAGCAGACGGCGGATGCTGGAGCAGGCTGCGGGTATCACCATTTATAAAACCCGTAAAAAAGAGGCCAAGGCCAAGTTAGACGCCACAGAGCAAGATATTGCCCGCATTGAAGACCTTCTTTTTGAGATTAACAACCAGCTTAAGGCTTTAGAGAACCAGGCCAAGAAGGCGGAGAAGTACTTTGAAATAAAAAAGGAATATAGGCAAACCAGCATAGAACTGGCCAAAGCAAGTTTACAAGATTTTAATGCTGAGTATCGCAATTTAACCGACGAGCAACAGGCGCAGACCGATAACAGGGTAGCGCTGGAGGCTGCCATAGCTACTGCGGAGGCCGAATTGGAGCGCAGTAAGCTGGGTTTTGTAGAGCAGGAAAAGCAGCTGCACACGCAACAGCAGGCATTTAACGCCCTAGTGCAGAACCTGCGGCTTAAAGAAAATGAAAAGAATTTGGCTGCGCAACAGCTAAAGTTTTTGACCGAAAAGGAAACTGAACTCAGTAATTTTTTGCAAACCAGCGCAGGACAGTTGCAGGGCCTTGTGGACAGCACAGCATATACGACAGCCCAACTTGAGGATGAACACATAGCACTGCAACAGCTAAGCGAACAGCTGAACGACCTTAAAGCCGCGCTTGACCAAAAACGAGACTTGTACGATACCCAGCGTGAAGCTTTGGACCAAGCCCGTGCTCAGCTGCAAGTAATTCAACGGCAACAGTTTGATGCCGAAAAACAAGTTGCCGTTGCTGATACCAGTATTTTAAACTACCAGCGTAGTATAGCCCAACTTCAGGATGAGCAAGCCCACCGGCAAGACCAATTGGCGGCGGAAGAAGTGGTAAAGCAGCAAAAAGCGGAGGATTTGCAAGCAGCAAACCAAGCCTTACAAACGCTACAGCATCAAAATAAAATTGCTAAGGCACAAATTTTAGAAGGACAGGCCGGGCTCGAAAAGCTACGCAGCGCATTGGTGGACCAAAATCGTATTTTCGACCAACGGCGAAATGAGTACGACTTGCTGAAGAGCCTGATAGACAGCATGGAGGGATACCCCGACAGCGTAAAATTTTTGCATAAAAACCCCAACTGGAACCACAACGCACCCATACTTAGCGATATTATTTATGTGGCCGAGCAATACCGAACAGCCGTAGAAAATGTGCTGGAGCCTTACCTTAACTATTATGTGGTAAGTGATTTGGCAGAAGGCCTGCAAGCAGTAAGCCTCTTAGAAAATCACCAAAAGGGAAAGGCTAACTTTTTTCTACTGAACGCCATAAATGCGTTTGTGGATGGCGAAAACGGACAGCATGCTACTGCCCACGGCTTGTTTTTACCGGGCGCCAAGCCAGCTATGGAAGTAATTGAGGTTGATGCCCGATACAGAAACCTGGCCAAGCATTTGTTAGGCAATGTTTTTATAGCCGAAGACGAAAGTGTCTTGTCAAACAGCGGAGATCATATTGTGCTCGAAAAGTCGGGCAAGTATGTCAAAGGAAAGTACAGTCTTACCGGCGGCAGCATTGGTTTGTTTGAAGGTAAAAAAATTGGTAGGGCCAAAAATCTGGAGAAACTGTTGACCGAAATATCGGGTATAGAAGCCATTATTGACGATTTGAAGCAGCGGATAAGCCGCAAGCAGGCCGAAGTATTGGGTTATAATGAGCAGCTGCAAGAGCAAGCCATCCGGCAAACAGAGCAGTCAATTCTCCAACTCACCAATGCCAGCTTTGCCTCGCAAAACAAACTTGAAAATCTTCAAGCCGCACAACAGCAAGCCGCCATTAAGCTGGTGGGGCACCAAGACCAATTGGCAGAGCAGCAAGATGCCATTGCCGCAGTAAGGTCAAAGTTGACGGGTTTAATTGCAAGTTTACAACAGGCCCAGCAGGCCATTGCCCAGCAAGAAGACGCTTACCGACTAACGGAAGCCGATTACCGACACGCCGCCGCTGCACACAACGAAGGAAATCTTGGGTTGGCTAAACAGCAAAGTAAGATTGCTGCACTACAACAGGAGCTCCGCTTTAAAGAACAGCAGTTGGCCAGCCTGCAACAGCAGATTGCCGATAGTACGCGCCAATTGGGCGAAGCCAGCGCAGCGTTGGCTACCAATAGTTTTCAGTTACAAGAGGCAAGTACGGAGTTGGAGGCGTTGATGGTGACAAAATCGCTGGACGAAAAAGCATTAAACGAGGCAGACCAAGCTTACTATAATCAGCGTAATACGATTGTGGCTGCTGAAACGGCCCTGCGCACCTTGGCTAAAAGCAAAGAAGCTGTAGAGGCGCAGTTGGGTGCAGCCAAAGACCAGTTGAACAACTTGAAATTACAACTGGCGGGCATAAAGGAAAGGTTACTGGTAGAATTCAAAATTGAACTGGACAATATTATTGATGAGGCGCGGGAAACTGATGCGACACCCGAAGAATTGCAGGCCGCAGCCGACAAAATGAAAAAGCGGCTCGAAAACTTGGGCGAGGTAAACCCAACGGCCATAGAGGCGTTTACCGAAATGAAAAAACGCTACGAGTTTATTTTAGAGCAGAAAACTGACCTGGTGAATGCTCGGGAAAGCTTGATGCAAACCATACAAGAGGTGGAAGCCACGGCCAATCAGCAGTTTTTAACCACTTTCAACGCCGTTCGCGAAAACTTTCAGCGGGTATTTAAGGCCCTTTTTACCGAAGAGGATACGGCCGATATGATTTTGGAGCATCCAGACAACTTGGCCGATACCGGTATTGATATTGTGGCCAAGCCCAAGGGTAAGCGGCCCAGTAGCATTACCCAGCTGAGCGGGGGCGAAAAAACCCTTACCGCTACTGCACTGCTGTTTGCTATTTATCTTATTAAACCTGCACCATTTTGCATACTTGATGAGGTTGATGCCCCATTGGATGATGCTAACGTGGGTAAGTTTACGAATATGATAAAGCAGTTTAGCGAAAACAGCCAGTTCATAATTGTGACCCACAACAAACAAACCATGAGTGCCGTGGACGTAATTTACGGCGTAACCATGCAAGAGGCGGGCGTAAGCAAGCTGGTGCCGGTTGATTTTAGAAGCCTCAGTTAGTAGCAACTATGCAGCTGGGTCCACTAAAACCAGTTAGAAATCAATAGCTTCCAGTGTAAATTGATTACCGGGGCCATCGTACACCAATCTGCAGTACTGCAACACGTCCCTGCCAATAATGCCGTCATAAGGGCTGCGGCTAAAATCGCCTTCTACCACATCTAAGGGTAAGCCCTTGTTGCCAAAAATATTGGTGAAAAGCACACACCTGTAGCGCGAAATTTCGTGCACGCCACCCACGCCGTCAACCGATATGCTATCCAAGTATGGATTAAGGGCTAGCCTTGAAACCAGTTTTTTATCAATGCCCGAAATGTTGCTGCCCGTATCCACCAGCAGTTTTACCTTAGCATGGGGCAGTGTATCAGTTTCGTTTTTTTGGCTTAGAAAGGCAACCTCACTGGTGTATATCTCCGCTTCCACCAAGGGGCCGTGGTGTGTTAAGCGTTGTATTTTCGATTTTGCCATAAGATTGCCACAAAGCAAAGAGCGTCTGGTGGTATCTAAAAATTTTGTTCACCTTTTAACCTATAAAGTTTGCAAAAAACCGTCCGTCTATGTTTAAAACATTTTATTAAACCAACTATCTTTACCCAATTGTTATTAATTCACACCAAAAAACATCCTTTATGATCAAGCTGCAAGTCATTGGCAATTTGGGCAAAGATTGCCTCACCAATCAGGTTAATGGAAAAACTGTAATGAACTTTAACGTTGCCCATAGCGAAAAGTATAAGGACAATGCTGGCAATCAACAAGAACGCACCACTTGGGTAGAGTGCGCTTACTGGACCGAACGCACAGGCATAGCCCCGTATCTCATAAAGGGCCAGCAAGTATTTGTAGAGGGTACGCCCGAACTGCGCCAATATGTTAAAAGTGATGGGTCGGCCGGAGCCTCCCTCTCACTAAGGGTCCAAAGTCTGCAGCTGGTGGGTGGGTCGCCCAACGCTCAGGGTCCTAGGCCAAACCCTGCTTCAAGCAACACCGGAGGAAATTACGCAGTTCCCAACAATACAGCACCGGCCGCATTCGATTCCGATGCAGGTGCTTCGTCATTAGACAGCGGTACAAGCGATCTTCCATTTTAGTTAGTTGGTTACGATTATCGCCATTTCCCCCTACGCCTATTAGATGGTGTAGGGGGATTTTTTACCAATGGGCAATTTTGTTATTAAAATCAGGCCATACGGCGCTATCATTGCCATCTAATCAGCTATTTAGGCGTGTAAAGCTGAGCATTTTTTGACATTCAGCCTTAAGTACGAATTGCAAAGCTGATATTAGAAAATTTCTTGAGCAAGCATGTATTGGCGCGCCAAGTGCCGCGTCTTAAAAAAATAGGCCAATGAAAATTAAAGTAAGGGTAATTTTAGCACTAGTGCTGGCGGGCCATGGCTCAATGCATGAGGCCAGCGGGCAAAAGGTAAGCCAACATGTAGATCCGTTTATAGGTACCGGCGGGCATGGCCACACCTACCCAGGGGCCACGCTGCCATTTGGATTGGTGCAGCTAAGCCCCGATAATGGCACGCAGGGCTGGGATTGGTGCAGCGGCTACAACTATGCCGATAGTAATATTGTAGGCTTTAGCCACACCCATCTTAGCGGCACCGGCATTGGCGATTTGGCCGACATATCAGTAATGCCTTCGCTAAACAAAAAACCCGATACCCTCCCCACGCCATCCTCATTTTTACACAGTCAAGAAACAGCCAGACCGGGCTATTATCAGGTGCTGCTCAAAGATTTCAACATCAATGTGGAGCTTACCACCGGCAAGTTCTACGGCTTTCACCGATATACTTTTAAACAAGCCGGGCCTGCCATGGTAAAATTAAACTTGGGTTTTGCCATAAACTGGGATAAGCCTACCGAGTGTAGTTATTGGATGGTGAACGATAGCACCATGGCTGGTTGGCGTTTCAGCACGGGTTGGGCAAAAAATCAAAAAGTTTTTTATGCCATCAGATTCAATAAACGCCTGCCAAAACCTACTGCTTTTGTAAATAACATGGTTGGCAACCTGCCTAAAGGCACAGGGCAAACGGCTATGGTATGCTGGAACTTTGATGCCAAGGCCAACGAGCAGTTGCTGATGAAGGTGGGTATAAGCTTTGGCGACGTGCAGGGTGCAATTGATGCGCTGAGTGAGTACGAAGGCTGGAATTTTAATGCAGCAGTGCAGCAAGCGGCAGACGTATGGGAACAAGAGTTGGGGAAAATTAAGATTGCCACAAAAGATGCCACGGTTTTAAAAACCTTTTACACAGCACTTTACCACACCTATCAGGCTCCGGCCCGCTACAGCGATATTAGGGGGAATTATACAGGTGCCAAAGGCGCCTTGGCTCACAGCGACGCTCCGGTATTTTCCGTACATTCTTTGTGGGATACTTTTCGAGCAGCCAACCCATTGCTAACCCTTACACAACCAGCTTTAGTACCTCATCTTATAAACAGCTATCTGCAGTTTTATCAGCAGTATGGTTTGCTGCCCGTGTGGGACTTAATGTTTAATGAAACCAATACCATGACGGGCTACCATGCGGTACCCATTGTGGCCGATGCCATTCTTAAAAATTTGCCCGGCTTTGACTATAGCACTGCCTATAATGCCATGAAAGCCAGTGCCATGCAAACAGTACGGGCTACCGACGCTTACAGGCAATTTGGCTATGTGCCTCAAGATAAGCATGGCTGGAGTGTTACCATGACGCTGGAGTATGCCTACGATGATTGGTGCATTGCTCAGGTGGCAAAAAAGCTGGGCTTTGCCGAAGACGCTGCCATTTTTGAAGCACGTGCAGCCGGCTATAAGTTACTTTTCGACAAGCAATCTGGTTTTTTTAGGGCAAAGAACTCCGACGGCAAATGGGTAGAACCCTTTGATCCCTACTACAGCGAGCACGGCTTTGAAGGCATGTATATTGAGGGCACGGCGTGGCAACACACATTTTTTGTGCCGCACGCCGTGGATGCCTACGCAAATTTGCTGGGCGGTAAGGCGGCGCTAATACGTAAACTAGACACCTTGTTTACCACTACCTCCCGCATGAATGGCGAAAACGTAAGCAACGATATTAGCGGCCTTATAGGACAGTATGCCCATGGCAACGAACCCAGCCACCACATTGCGTATCTTTACGCCGCACTGGGTGCACCCCAAAAAACAGCACAACGGGTTAGGCAAATTTTAACCACCATGTATAGTGCTAAGCCCGATGGCCTCAGTGGAAACGAAGATTGTGGCCAAATGAGTGCCTGGTACGTGTGGAGCGCCTTGGGATTATACCCCATGAATCCGTCGAGCGGTGAGTATGTGTTTGGCAGCCCTTTAATAAACCAAGCCTCTATAGCTT
This sequence comes from Bacteroidota bacterium, assembly GCA_004292575.1. GTDB lineage: Bacteria > Bacteroidota > Bacteroidia > Chitinophagales > Chitinophagaceae > Phnomibacter. The sequence goes on along the minus strand of RDXD01000422.1, from coordinate 647 downwards.
TACCCAATGGCAAAACCTTAAGGATTGAAGTAAAAAATAATAACGGAAAAAACATTACCGTTCGCAAGGCCACATTAAACGGCAAGCCCATAACCCAGCATTTTATAACCCATCGGCAGCTGCTACAAGGGGGAACGCTGTTGCTGCAAATGGCACCGTAATGCAAATGCAAAAAAGTTTTTATGTTTAACTCAAACTACGATTTTACCGTGGTAGAGCGCTTTATGCGCTATGTGCAAATAGACACCCAAAGCAATGCACAAAGCAGTACGCACCCCACAACCGAAAAACAGAAGCAGCTGAGCCAGCTGTTAGCTTCAGAACTGCAGCAGATTGGCCTTGCCGATGCGGAAGCTGACGCCTATGGATACGTGTATGCCACCATACCTGCCAACACCAGTAAGGTGGTGCCCGTTATTTGTTTTTGTAGTCATATTGACACATCTCCCGATTGCAGTGGATTTAACGTGAAGCCCATACTGCACAAGGCCTACAACGGCAGTGATGTTATATTGCCCCACGATGAAACCCAAATCGTATCCATCAGTAAGTATCCATATTTGGCTAACCATCTAGGCAAAGACATTATTACCGCCAGTGGTACAACGCTGCTGGGTGCAGATGATAAAAGTGGGCTGGCCATAATT